>DASZFH010000140.1:0-7059 GCA_035939985.1 Candidatus Dormiibacterota bacterium | reverse complement strand
GTAGTTGTAGCCCACCCTGATCGCGTCCATGTTGACCGGCACGGCCTTGGGCTTGCTCAGAAAGTGCCGCTTGAGACCGGCTTCGAGGGCTTCGAGGGGCACCCGAAGCAGCTGGGCGACAACGCCCACATAGAGCATGTTGGTCAACTGTTTGCGGAGGTTCTCGTTGGTGATCTCGGTCTTGGCGAGCTTCGAAAAGGGGACCGGATAGAAATGAAGGTCGGTGCGAGCTGAGGCGGTCGAATAGGACTGCTCGTGGATCACTGCTCCGCCCGGGCGAACGCTTTTCAGATCTTCCACCCAGGTTGCTGGATTGAGGGCCACCAGGACGTCCGCATCGCCCTTACGAGCCTGGTAGCCGTGCGGAGATAGGCGCAACGTGTACCAGGTCGGCAGCCCCTCGATATTCGATGGGAAGACGCTTTTGGGGGCGACAGGGATACCCATCGAGAAGATGGCCCTGGTCAACACCAAATTCGCCGTCTGGCTGCCGGAGCCGTTGACGGTTGCGGCTTGAAAGGTGAAGTCGTTAACGATTCTGTCGGGCATGCGAGAGAAAATGTCTGGCCTGGGTTGTCTGTTGTTGGCTGAACCCCCCAACGGGTGGGAGGTTATTGCAGGGTTAACCGCCTAATTATGCCCTCAACGCTCAAATTCGGGGCTCAGCTTGGCCGAAGGCTGGGCTTTTCACAACTTTCCGGGGAAATGACAGGCCGCGAGGTGCCCGTCGGCCTTGCTTTCGAGCGGAGGTTCCTGTTCCGAGCAGATCGCCTGGGCGATCGGACAGCGGGTATGAAAACGGCATCCACTCGGTGGGTTGACGGGGGATGGGATCTCACCGGTGAGCAGGATCGGTCGCCGCTTGGCCTCCAGATTGGGGTCTGGAATTGGGATCGAGCTGAGCAGGGCCTTGGTGTAAGGGTGGAGGGGGTTGGCGTAGATATCGTCACTCCCGGCGATTTCCACGATCTTGCCCAGGTACATCACGGCAACCCGGTCGCTGAGGTGGCGGACTACCGAAAGGTCGTGGGCAATGAAGAGGTAGGTCAGCTTCAGCCTGTCCTGCAGGTCTGCCAGCAGATTGACGATCTGGGCTTGGATCGAAACGTCGAGGGCGGATATTGGCTCGTCGGCGACCACGAACTTGGGGTTCAGGACAAGGGCCCGGGCGATGCCGATTCGCTGCCGTTGGCCCCCCGAGAACTCGTGCGGGTAGCGATTGACAAAGTCGGGGTTGAGACCGCAGATGTCCATGATGTCGGCAACCTTGCGTTCACCCATTCGTCCGTTGGCCAGCCCGAAGTTCTGGAGGGGCTCTGCGATGATCTCCCCGACGGTCATTCGTGGGTCGAGCGAAGCGTATGGGTCCTGGAAGATCATCTGCATCTCCCGCCGTTGGCTCCGAAGGCGTCGGCCTCGTAGATGGGTCAGCTCCGTTTCCTGGAAAAATATCCGGCCTGAGGTCGCCCGATTCAGTTGGAGCACAACTCGCCCGAGGGTGGATTTTCCGCACCCCGATTCGCCGACCAACCCTAGGGTCTCTCCGGCCCGGATCTCGAAACTCACGCCGTCTACTGCCCTCACCACCTCGCCCAGTGATCCGGTCGGGAAGTGCTTGACGACCTCCTCGGCCCGGACTAACGCAGTGCCATCAACCACGGGTGGGCTCATCGGCCAGTGCCTTTTTCATGGTTACCCAACATCGTGCCCAATGCCCAGGCGAGACTTCTACCAGTGGCGGTTCTTCCTTCAGGCAGCGCTCCACTCGAAATCGACATCTGGGGTGAAACAGGCAGCCAGAGGGCGGCCGCCTAAGATCTGGTGGCAGCCCCGCGATTGTGAGCAGCTGGTCTCGAGGCTGATCCAGACGGGGTATGGATTGGAGGAGCGACCAAGTGTAAGGATGTTGGGGATGTTCGAAAATCTGGGTTGTGGAACCGGATTCCACCACCCGGCCCCCATACATCACGATCACCCGCGAGCAGAGACTGGCCACGATTGCCAGGTTGTGGGTGATGAGGATCACCGCCGTTCCCAGATCGCGGTTGATATCTCGCAGCAGCTCGATGATTTGAGCTTGGACCGTGACGTCCAAAGAGGTAGTTGGCTCGTCGGCGATGAGAAGGGCCGGTTCGTTGGCCAGGCCCATGGCAATCATGGCCCGCTGCCGCATTCCGCCGCTGAACTGATGGGGAAAGTCGCGGGCGCGCCAGGCCGCCTCTGGGATTCTCACCTTGTTCAAGAGTGGAACCACCCGCGCCGCCGCCTGGCTGCGATCAAAGCGGTGATGGGCGGTCATCGTCTCTTTGATCTGGAATCCGATCTTGAGCACAGGGTTGAGAGAGGTCATGGGGTCCTGAAAGATCATGGCCACCTCACTGCCGCGGAAGTCCTGGATTTCGTGACGGTTCATGCCCAGCACATCCCGGCCTCGAAACCACACCTGCCCGCCCACCACTTTGCCCGGATCGGGCACCAAGCTGAGAATGGACAGGGCCGTCACGGTTTTCCCGCAACCCGATTCGCCGACAATGGCTACGGTCTCGCCCGCATCGACATGGAAGGACACCTTGTCCACAGCCCTGACCACCCCGGCCGAGGTGAAGAAGTGGGACTCCAGGTCCTCGACCCGGAGCAGGGGCTCGGTGCTCACTTACGCATTCTCGGGTCCAGCGCGTCACGCAGGCCGTCCCCCAGGAAGGTGAAAGCCAACATGGTGATCGCGATCGCGATGGCGGGCCACCCAGCCTGCATGGGAGCGTAATTGATCGCCTCATAGCCGTCGTGGATCATGGTTCCCCAACTCGGAGTCGGGGGTGGGATTCCAACTCCCAGATAGCTCAGGACAGCCTCGGTGAAGATGGCTTGCGGGATTCCGAAGGTGATTGTCACGATCACGGGGCCAAGGATGTTGGGAAAGATGTGGCGAGAGATGATTCGCAGGGGCGATGACCCAACTGCCCGCGCGGCCTCCACGAACTCACGCTCTCGTAGGGAGAGGGTCAGGCCACGGACGATCCGAGCCAAATTGACCCAGTTCACAAGCCCGATGGCGGCAAAGATGGACAGTTCGCTGGCTCCGAAGACCGAGACCAGCACAAGCACGAAGAGGAGATCGGGGAAGGCGAACCAGACGTCAGTGAAGCGCATCAGCAGGTTGTCGATCTTGCCGCCGAAATAACCCGCTGTGAGGCCGATGGAGAGGCCGATCAGGACGATGATTCCTTGGACCAGGACACCGATGGTGAGCGATATCTGGGCCCCGAACATGAGTCGGCTCATAAGGTCACGCCCGAGTGCGTCGAGGCCCATCGGGTGGCTCCAGCTGGCGCTCGCATAAAGGTTGACGGGGTCCTGTTTGAGAGGGTTGGCGATCAGGTGGGCCGCCTCAAGCACCGGGGCCAGGAAGGCGTCCAAGACCAGGAGCAACACCACCGTGCCGCCGATGATGGCCAAGCGATTGCGGCGAAAGCGAGTCCAGGCGTCCTTCCATAGCCCGACCTGTTCGATGGCGTCAAGGTCAGCCTCGATGGGCAGCAGCGCTGCTGAAGTGGACACTAGCTCAATCTCACTCGGGGGTCGATCACCACATAGAGGATGTCGACGACCAGGTTTACGGCGGCGATCACGAAGGAGAACAGGATTGTGGTGGCCAAGATCATTGGGTAGTCACGGGCATTGACTGCGGTCACGAAAGTGCTTCCGATCCCGGGGATGGAGAAGACGGTCTCGATGATGACTGAGCCGGTGAGGAGGAAGGCAAAGATTGGGCCCAGGGCGGTGATAACCGGGATGAGGGCGTTGAGGAGGACGTGACGGCCGATTACCAGGCGTTCGGGCAACCCTTTGGCCCAGGCTGTCCGGACATACTCCTGGCGCAGAATCTCGAGTGTGCTGGCTCGCGTCAGCCGGGCCACATATGCGATCGGAAGCGCGGAGATGGCGATCACGGGCAGGATCAAGCGGGAGTCCAGCCCGATCCCCGAGAAGGGAAGCCAGAGGTTGCCGCCGGTTGCGTTTCGAGCTCCGACTCCGAGGACGATGATCAGCAGAATGGCAATTACAAAGTTGGGGATGGTAGCGCCGAGGGTGGCAAAGGCAGTGGCGATGTAGTCAACTTTAGAGTTCTGACGCAGGGCGGCCACGACTCCGAGGAGGATGCCGACTGGCACGATCAGACAGAAGGCGGTAAGGCCGAGCGTCAGGGTGTAGGGCCAGCCGGCCAGGAGGAGGCCAGACACGCTCTGATCCTGGAACTGGAAGGAGAGTCCGAAGTTGAGGTGGGCGACATTCCAGATATAAACGAGGAACTGCTGCCAGTAGGGCTTGTCGAGCCCGTAGGTGACGTTGCGGTTATGGATAACTGCCGCCGAAAGTTGGCGTCCCGCCCCGCGGTCCCACGGGCTCCCGGGCGCGAGGTGCGCCAGAACGAAGGTGATGAGGATCACGAAGAAGACGACCGGGACCATCCACAGCACACGCCTTAATACAAAGATGCCGAGCCTCGCGGGCCGGCCCCTCAGGACCCGAAAAAGCAGGAAGGCGCCCCCAATGGGGCGCCCTCCGGTTGGCATTTGCGCGGTGCCCTTAGTGCTTGGAGATGTAGGTCGCCTGGTAGCTCAGGTCTCCTGGGACATACTCGTCTTGAAGCGAGGATGTGGTCAGGTTCTGAACCCAGGGTTGGACTACGTCGTACTCGTACTGCTGGTAGAGGAATCCAGCGCCGCCAGTATCGACCAGGATCTTCTGAGCCTGATCATATTCTGCGGCTCGGCTGGTGGCATTGGTGTCGCTATCCGCCTTAGCGACCAGAGCGTCGTATCCCGGAAGTACGGGACAGCCCCAGTTAAGTGCGTGGCAGCTGGCAGAGGTGAAGATGTCGAAGAAGTCCTGCGGATCCGGGTAGTCCGCATTCCAGCCATCCGGGCCGTAGATGTCGAACTTAGCCGCGGAGAGTAACGGGTGGACCGAGTGACTGGGTTGGATATCCAGTTGGATATTGAGGCCCAGATTGGTCGACCACTGCGAAATGACGTTCTGGTTGATGAGACGGCTGCCGGTGGTGTCGCGGGTCAGGAGCTTGAGGGTGCTGACCTGGGCGACCGTGAATCCGGAGGCGGCAAGGTGTGCTTTGGCGGAGGCCACGTCGAACTTCTGCGACGCGCCCAGGGCAGCGTCATACCCTGCCATACCCTGCGGAATAAAGGTCTGCACGGGGACGTCGGTCCCCGCGGTGGCAGCCTGGATCTGGGTTCGATCGACGGACTGGATCAGCGCGAGGCGTAGGTCCTTGTTCGCGAGCATGCTGTTGGCCTGATTGAAGGTCAGCCAGAAGGTGCCCAGTTCGGGGTAGAGCTTGCCTAGCTTGGATAGAGTCGGGTCGCTCTTGGCGGCCAGTACGTTGGCAGCCTGCAGGTTGTCGATGTCCAGAGTCCCAGTTTTAAAATCGGCCAAGCCGGTGTTGTTGTCTGTGATGAAGCGCTCAATCAGCTTCTGGAGCTTGGGCGCGCCCCCCCAGTAGTGGGAATTCGGGGTCAGCGTGAGGTGGTCGCCATGGACCAACTCGGAGAATACGAATGGACCGTTGCCGATCACCGTCGCCGGCTTCTGGGCCCAGGCTTCGGCCTTGGTCGCGTCGGTGGAGGGGAAGGGCCCTCCGGCGGCGGATTCGACCACGTCCTGGCGGATCGGTGCGGCGACCCAGAGTGAGACGACCCACTTGAAGTAGGGGGTCGGCTGGGCAAGCTTGATCACAAAGGTGTACGGGTCAGGGGCTGAGAGTCCGAGCCCGGCCAGAAACGCATCAATTGCGCTAGCGCTGGTGGCGTCCACCTTGCCGTAGGTCGCCGCTCCTGCGATGGTCTGGTCGAAGAAGGGGTCCGTATACCCAGCGGTAAGGGCTGGGTTCAACAGGCGCTTGTAGCCGTACACAAAATCAGCTGCGACCACCGGCTTGCCGTCACTCCATTGCGCGTTCTTGCGCAGCTTGAAGGTGTAGGTAAGGCCATCGCTGGAGACGCTCCAGCTCTCGGCGGCAGCGGGTTGGACGTCAGTGAGGTCGGCCTTGGCGGTGAGCAGTGGCTCGAAGGCCGACCTTCCCATGGCACCCTCGAACGAATAAGTCTGCTGGCCAGGGTCGAAGGTGTTCGGCTCGGTTGTGGGGTTCACCTGTAGTACCTGCTGGCTAGCGGGAGCTGCCGTCGGTCCCGCTGAGGCGCTGGGTTGGCAGGCCACCAGTGCCAGTGCCGCTACAGCCCCAACGGAGATCAGTCTCCGCCGGCTATGAAAGGTGTCGAATCGCATCAAAGCTCCTTCTCCTTCTTCGAAGATGGATTTTCTGCCGCCCTCTTCCCGGGTCTACGGGGCGAGAGTGCGCCGACGGCAGATGAACACTCATATTGGGCTGGGTATGCCGCTTGGCGTTCCCAAGCCATTGTTGACCGGTTGTGGCTGCGACCACCGTCATTCCTCCGACACGGTTCCATCGCTCTGCGGTCACGTCCTTCCCGTGGGGCCAGTTTGCCACCTTATTTCACGTTCGGAACCCCTTTAGCTCCGCAAATTCAAGCGAGAAATAGGGATTGGGCGCTGAATTGAGCCCTTCATGAACCCTGACGGTCCATTCCTGGGCTTCCGGCCAGGCTCGACCGCACCCCCTCGATAGAATGGGTGGTCGGCGAATCCGGGTTGAGGGCGGCTAGCTCAGTGGGAGAGCGCTTGCTTCACACGCAAGAGGTCAGAGGTTCGACACCTCTGCCGCCCACCATAGTTCCTCTCACTCGACACCTGCGGTCCTCGGCGAACGTGGCGGATCTGGCGCACCTGGAAACCATCTCTCTCGCCGCATTCCCACACAGACTCCCAGGAGCACGATCAGGGGGCCGGTGTTGGGGTCAGTCCCTTGTCCGGTGAGGATCCCGCCCAGGAACTCGGTCGTGACCCAAAAAGACATGGCCAGTATCGACCCGAGGATGAGGAATAGGTTGCGCGGGCGATCTAGCCAGACCCCTGCTCCAATAATGGCCATCGCGGCAGCCATCATGATCGCGGCGATGAGTC
>DASZFH010000139.1:0-9893 GCA_035939985.1 Candidatus Dormiibacterota bacterium | reverse complement strand
TCATTTACAGCGAGGGCCCGCATGACGACTTTGGACTCCCGACGGAGGACCACCTCGAGGACTGAGCGCTCCTCGATGCGCATTTCGCCATTCAGGTAGCGCTCCAGGCCGCCGACCAAGCCACCGGGCTCCAGCTCGGTCAGGAACCCCAGCCGGCCCAAATTGACACCCAAGACATCGATGCCGCGGGGAGCCGCCAGCCTGGCTCCAGCCAGGAAGGTCCCATCGCCGCCCAAGGTGACGATCAATCCAGTCCTGCGGAGTTGAGCCGGAAGGCGGCGTTTGGCGATTTCTCGCGACACATCCCAACACTCAATCCCCCTGGTGGCAAGCAATTCGCGAGCGGCAGCCACCTCGGGCAGGTCGCGCGCGACTCGGGGGTGAAACACGAACGCAACCGAGCGCTTCACATTTGATCTCACGCCAGCTTCAGATGAAAGAAATATTCCTGGTTACCCTGCGTACCCTTGATCGCGGAAGGGATCTGCCCTTTTACGCTGTGGCCAACGCCCAGACACCAATCTTGGAAATCGACCAGCGCGCCCTCGACCACGTCTTGATCCTTCACTATCCCGCCTCTACCTACGGCTTCTCGCCCAACTTCAAATTGAGGCTTGAACAGGGCCACCATCTCAGCCCCGGGTATCGCCTTGGCTATCGCCGGCAATACCTTGCGTAGGCCGATAAACGACACGTCGATGGTCACCAGGCTCACCACCTCAGGCAACGACTCCAAGGCACGGGCGTTGACACGCTCCATTACCACCACCCTCGGATCCGACCGCACCGCCCAATCGAGCAGTCCTCGACCGACATCGATCGCGTAGACGCGGATGGCACCCCGTTGCAGTAGGACGTCGGTGAACCCGCCCGTGGAGGCACCGATATCGGCACAGACCCGTCCCTCGACCTGAATTCCGAAGTTGTCCAACGCTGGGGCCAGCTTGTCGCCCCCCCGACTGACGTAATCCCGCCCAGGGGTGACCTCCAAGAGATCGTCCGGGCTGACCAACTGATCGGCCCGCAGCGCCTTTTGCCCATTCAGACGGATCCGGCCGGCCAGGATCCAGGCCTGAGCCTTCTCCCGGCTCTCAGCCAGCCCCCGGTCGGCCAAGGCCCGATCGACGCGAACGCGGACGCGGGCGGGGGATGTCAACCGATCAGCAGTCCGCATCCCACCCCAAGGGCCGCCCCCACCAGTACCTCGACCGGAGTATGACCGAGCAACTCACGCAATCGCTCCTCGGCCAGGCCTCGTTGCGACATTAAGTCTTCAACCAAGCGATTGAGGACCGCCGCCTGTTTGCCGGCGGCACGACGAACTCCGGCCGCGTCGTACATCACCACGAAGGAGAAGATCAGTGCGATTGCAAACTCTGCTGAGGCGACACCTTTGGCACGGCCGATGGTCGTGGCCAACGCCATGACCATGGCGCTGTGAGAACTCGGCATCCCACCCATGACCGCCAACACACGCAGATTCAGCCGCCGATCACGGATCGACTCCACGATCACCTTGGTAGTCTGTGCGATAGCCCAGGCCAAAAGCGGGGTGAGCAAAAACCTCATGGCCTATGTGCTCTCATGTCGCGCTTCCGGCGGCAGCCACCGCTCCCAGAACACCGTTGACAAACCTGCTCGACTCCTCGCCGGAATAGGTCTTGGCCAGCTCAATCGACTCGTTGATGGCCGCCTTGAGGGGAACTCGTTTAGAGATCGTGATTTCGTAAATAGCCATTCGCAAGATCACTCGATCGACTTTCGCCATCTGCTCCAGCTGCCAGTTGGGAGCCGCATCCTCCAGTCGCCGATCCAGCTCCTCCCGATTGCTGATGACTCCTTTGACAAGTTCTCCGGCGAAGGCCGCCACGGACGCTTCCGCCTTCATTTCGGCGAGGTGGTAGGTCAGTGCCGCATCCGGTCCTTCGAGGCTGCTCTCAAGCTCAAAAAGCACCTGCAGGGCCAGTTCTCTGGCCTGGTGCCGCTTACCCAAAACAATGGACCGTGGGAAATCGCTGGTGGTTAGAGGCCTGGCCGAAAAGGGGGCGAGCCAATTGCAGGCCGGGGCCCCGCTGGAATTCCCACACAGGCTCCTACGCGAAAGCGACGCTGGAAACGAAAACGTTGACCTCGGCCACTTCCAGGCCGAGCATTCTCGAGACCGCCTCGATGACTTTGTCCTGGACCTCGCCTGCCACAGCGTCAACGGTCGCGCTGGCGTCGACGGTGAGAAACAACTCAAGGTGGATCGCTCGCTCGTTGTCCACCACCACCCTGACACCGCGATGGGCGGTCTGACGCTTGATCCAGTCCCCCAGATGGCGGGCTCCGCTTTCATCCATCGCCGAAACGCCATCGACCGCCTCGGCCGCCATCGCGGCGATGCTGGCGATGACTTCATTGACAACCCTGATCGAACCTGCCGGAGGAGCTTCCACATCGGCCATCTTATCCCTGTCCTTAGCCAAGATCGGCTTCTGCGGCCGTGAAGTACTCATACCCGCTCCATGTAACTGGCGGTCCGGGTATCAACCTTGATCACCTCGCCCTCGTTGACGAAGAGCGGAACCTGAATTGTGGCTCCGGTTTCCAAGGTCGCCGGTTTGGTTGACCCTGAGACGGTGTCACCCCGAAGACCTGGCTCGGTTTTGACGATCTTCAATTCCAGGGTGATCGGCAGTTCGACCCCAATAACCTCATCCTCATACTTGAGCAGGCTGACCGGATTACCTTCCTTGAGGAAGGGCTTGACCTCCTCGACCATGGCCGCGCTTAAGGCAACCTGATCGTAGGTCGTGCTGTCCATGAAATGGTGCAAATCCTCGTCGCCATAGAGGTAGGATGCCTCCGACTTTTCGATTCGGACGGTCTTGTATTTGTGGCCACTGGAAAAGCTCTGCTCGAAGATCGATCCGGTCCGGATGTTCCGAAGCTTGGCTTTGATAACAGCGCCCGCGCGAGCCATCTTGATGTGTTCAACGGCCACGATCGACAGGAGATCCCCCCCCATCTCGAAGGATGAGCCGACTCTGAAATCATTGGTCTCGATCAACTAAGTACTCCATTGCGAAGAGATATCCCTTGACGCCAAGGCCCGTTATGACCCCAACGGTGGCCGGGGCCGTAACACTGTGAACCCGAAAAGCTTCTGAACGGCTGTGGAGGTTGGAAAGGTGGACTTCCACTACGGGCACGGCCAGAGAGCGCAAACAATCGTAGAGCGAATAAGAGTAATGGGTCAGCGCCCCCCCGTTGAGGACCACTCCGCCCGATCCTGGGGCCTCGGCCTGGATCCAATCGATCAGTTCGCCCTCGTGGTTGGTCTGGAAGAATGCGACCTCGCAACCCAGCTCGGCGGCCCGGGCAGCGACCATCGCCTCGATATCCGCCAAGGACATGCGGCCATAGATCTCAGGCTCGCGAGTGCCCAGCAGGTTCAGGTTAGGCCCATTGGCCACCACTATCTTCATAAGCCGCCCTCCAGCAGGCGACCGACCGCCTCACGAACCAAGGGCTCGGGAACATGCTGTCCGACCTCTGCCTGGCCCATTCCGGTCAAGAGTACCCACTTGGGGATGCCAGCACGCGCCTTCTTGTCTCGGACCATCGCACTCATCACGTCATCCAGGCGCAGATGAGGTAGCTCACCCGGAAGGTTGAAACCAACCAACAATTGATTTTGGGCGTCGGCCACCCGGGTTGAGCAACGCTCCATCCGCGCCGACAGCCAGGCCGCCGCGCGCATTCCCGCCGCCACCGCTTCGCCATGAGCCATTGAGTAGCCAGATGCCACCTCAAGGGCGTGCCCCACCGTGTGACCGTAGTTGAGCACCTCTCGCCATCCGCTCTCTCGTTCGTCGACGGTAACCACCTCCGCTTTGGCCATCACCGACCGGGCGATGACCAGTTCCAATGCAGCCGGGTCGCGAGCGAGCAATCGATCCAAGCCGTCTCTGATCAGGCTCGCCAACTCGGGGTCAAGGGTCACGGCATATTTGATGATCTCCGCGAAGGCGGCGCGGTATTGATGATCAGGGAGCGTTCGTAAGAAGCCAACGTCCGCGATCACCGCCTTGGGTTGCCAGAAGGCACCCACCGAGTTTTTGGTGCTGGGGGTATCGATCGCGGTCTTCCCACCCACGCTGGAGTCCACCATCGCGAGCAGGGTGCTGGGGAGTTGAAACCAATCCAGGCCTCGCAGCCACACCGCCGCGGCAAATCCAGCCAGATCGCCCACCACCCCGCCGCCGAGGGCAACCACCGCCGCACGCCGATCAACGCGGCCGGCCTCCAACTGCTCGATGACCGACCGCAGACCTTCCCAGGACTTGGAGGCCTCGCCGGACGGGACTTGGACCACGAAAGCTCTCACCCCCACCAATTCGAGCCTCGACATCACCACCGACCCCCACAACGGCCCCACCGTGTCGTCGGTCACAACCGCAACCGCGCTGGGCAGCGGCGTCATCACCTCGATCAGGTGATCCAAAACTCCGGTTCCGATCAAGACCGGATAACCACGGCCGGGCAGGACGACCTCTACCCGGACCAAAGCCCCACCACCTCCTCCGCCACCACCTCGGGCGCTCGATCAGCCCGAACGACCTGGTCGGCTTCCAGGTATCGGGGACGCCGCTCTAGATACAGCGTGCGGATCTGTTCAGGGGTCCGACCGCGCAACAGCGGCCGGCTGGCGGCATCTTGACCCAGCCGGTCCCAGAGCACCTCAAATGGAGCGTCCAAAAAGATACTGAACGCCCGCTCACGGACCACAAGCCAATTCCGACTCTGGAGCGGGGCCCCCCCGCCCAAAGCGGTCACGTAGCCAGGGGTTAGCGCCTGGGCCAAGAGGTTGGTCTCCAATCCTCGGAACCCCGTTTCGCCGATCCGGTCGAAGATCTCTCGAATCGATTCCCCTTCCTGAACTTCGATCATCTGATCAAGGTCCTGGAAAGGACAACCCACCATCCCGGCGACAAGGGCACCGATGGTTGACTTACCGCTGCCCATGAACCCCACCAGAGCCAGGGCTTTGGAAGGCACGCTCAACCCTGATCCACCAGGGCTCAAAGAGCCGGGGAGCTCGAATGGGCGGGTGAATCCGGGCTACGGCGCATACGCTCCGCCTCCTGGAAGACTCGATCTCGAAATCCGCTCGGGTCAGGAATGTAATCCAAGGCTTCAGAGCCCGACTGACCCGCGGCATCGATCTCGACCTTGCCATACCCGAGGATCCGTCCCAACAGACTCTGCCGGGTCGAGATGTTCTGGACGCGATCGAGCGCGATAACCCTGGTTGTCTTGGATATGATCCCGCTCTCCATGATGACCCGCTGATCGGTGAGGGTGAAATTGTGCGAAGCCCACCCGATCCAACTGACGATCAGCCAGACACCCGCCCCAGCCACCACGAAAAGGGTCAGGATGAGCAGGACGTCGGTACCGATCTTGGCTGGATTCCACACATCGAATACCAAAACCGCGAACAGCCCGATCACTGGTAGGACCAGCGGTCGAATCAGGACGATCCAGTGCCGGTGAACAACATCGAGCATCTGTTCCCCGGGGAGGATGTGATCTGGCATGCTGGACTGATTGTGACCCACCCGGTGCGGGTTTCGTCACCCCCCGGACTGGTAAAGAAGCACCAGGGCCCCAAGAGCCAGGTAGGGACCATAGGCGAGAGTGTCCTTCATCGTTTTGACACGGGTCAGGATCATGACGATCGAAGTGCCCCCCGCCAGCAGAATCCCCAGGAATGCCGCCCGGAACACTCCGAACCCAGGTGGCAGCACACCCAACAGAAAACCCATCAGTGCGGCCAGCTTGACATCTCCCAGGCCCATCGCCTCGGCCCTGAAGATCAACGCTCCCAGGATGGCGAAGAGCAGGAATGCCAACCCCGCGGACAGGCCACCGATCAGGCTGTCCTTCCATCCGATCCCGGGCAGCAGGACACTGGATAGGATCGCAATTGCCATGGCGGGGAACTGCACGACGTCCAGAATCAGCCGGTGCTCCAGATCGAAGAAGATGATCTGGACGAAGACCGCGATCCAAAAGCTCTGCAGCAGCAGCACCGGGCGGAACCCGAGGTGTAGCGCGAAGAGCCCAAACAAGACCGCGGCCAACGCTGGTGGTCCGTAGACCTGCCACCAGAGCTTCCCCGCCTCCAGTTCCTCGCGCCCTGCGAGCCAGACCGACAGCCGGCGAATCCCGACTCCGGCCGCACCCCCGACCAAGGCCCATCCCACCGCCCCGAGGGCAGACATCATGTTGCCAGGGCCGCCCGCATAACCGTTTCAGGTGCCTCCAATCCGGTCCAGATCTTAAATGACGCGGCTCCCTGCCACACCAACATGTCCCATCCGTCCGCCCAGCGGCGGCCGGCGGCCTGCGCGTCCCTGACAAAACGAGTTCCACCCTTGATGTAGACCAGATCGATCACCGCACCCTGCGCCCGGAGCTGGGCCATGGACACCGGCAGATCTTCGTGTCGGCCCAACGGAGTCGCGTTGATGACGACGTCAGCGGTGGCCAACCAGTGGCTCGACTCAGAACTTCCCCACTCGACCCAGTGTCCCCCTTTGGGAACCTCATCGGGGCGTCGGGCGACAAAGATCTGATCAGCCCCGGCCGAGGCCACCGCCGCCGCCCTGGCCGACCCCCCCGAGCCCAGGACGACCACTCGCCTACCAACCGGATCCACCAGGCCGACATGAGTCAGTGCCCGCCGAATCCCGACCACATCAGTGTTGTGACCGATAAGCCGGTCCCCATCCCGCACGATGGTGTTGACCGACCCCGCTGCCACCGCCTCTGGATCGAGAGCGTCCAGGTGGGGAATGACCGCGAGTTTGTGAGGAATGGTGACGTTGCTCCCAACTACGGGCGGGCAATGGATGGCGGCCATGGCGGCGGGGAGGTCGCCCGGACTGACGTCCAGAATTTGATACGTCCAGTCCAGCCCGGCCGCCCGAAATCCCGCCTCTTGCATCTGGGGACTCTGGGAGTAGGAGATTTGATGGCCCAGCAGATGCACCCTTGGCGGTCCGAGCGGTGTGGCCGAGTCCAGATCAGGGATAGCCCGAAACACCGTATTTCTGCTGATCCGCGGCGGAGTCCGCCGCCGTTTTTTCAAAATGGGTCACACCTTGAGCGTCGGTGAAGTAATAGAGGAAGTCCGTGTTGGCGGGGTTAACACAGGCATCAAGGGAGGCTCGACCCGGGTTGCCGATCGGTCCGGGAGGCAGACCAGCATGGAGGTAGGTGTTGTATGGCGAGACGACCTTGAGATCGTCAAAGGTTAGGGCCTTCTTCCATACTCCCAAAGCCCACAGAACCGTGGCATCAACTTGGAGAGGTTGATTGATCGAGAGGCGGTTGTAGTAGACACTGCAGGCGTTGGGGCGGTCGGCAGCCGTGTTCACCTCGCGCTCCACGATCGAGGCCAGGATAACGATATTGAACATGGATTCCGCCGGTCGAGCGGGGTTTGCCTGGGTGATGGCCTCCCGCATCTGGGGGGTGAACTCGTGCCCAAACCGGTTGAGCTGATCCGTTACCAGCTGCTGGGCACCCCCGGTTTTATCGACCAGATACGTGTCGGGAAAGAGGTATCCCTCCAGATCGGCTCCGCTGGGGCGTGCGGCGAGGAAGTCATTGGTCCACATACCACTGTTGGTCGCGGCCAGGTAATCGGCCGAGGACGCGATTCCGGCCTGGGCCACCAGGGCGGCCATTTGCGCGGAAGACTCCCCCTCGGGGAGCGTGACTCCAATCTGTGCCGCTTGGGAATGTTCCAGCTTGTCCAGGATGGTCGCCATCGACATAGCACGGCTGAGAGCGAAATCCCCAGCCTCGATTCCGCTGCCCTGGCCGAGGGAAAGCTTGAGGTAGACACGCCAGACCTGTTGGTCTCGGATCAGTCCCTTGGCGGCCAGGTCAGCACCCACCGCCTCCGGGCTCTCACCCGCCGTGACGTGGACCAGGATCTGGTCGGTCAAACTCGAATTGATTGGGGCTCCCACCTCCCACTGGTACCAGCGGTAGGCCTGAGACCCTCCGATCCCCAGCACCAGGCAGAGAATCAAAGCCGCGGCCAGTTTCTTCACTGCTGCTCCGGGTCGGTATCGACATCATCGTCCTCGGAGTCATCGTCCAGGAGCTCCAACAACCCTGC
Source organism: Candidatus Dormiibacterota bacterium (assembly GCA_035939985.1). Taxonomy (GTDB): domain Bacteria; phylum Chloroflexota; class Dormibacteria; order Dormibacterales; family Dormibacteraceae; genus DASZFH01. Next base: position 1,711 of record DASZFH010000139.1, on the reverse strand, counting down.
CAGTTCAGGGCCCGTCACCGGCTCAAGCGTTTCCCCCGTCCGGCGCAGCAGCATCACCTGATCCGGGTCGTCCACCGCTTCCACCAATAGGTAGGTCACCTCGTCGACATCGATGGCATCGTGGACCTGAAACTGCCAGGCCAGGCCTTCTTCATCGATCAACTCGATCAGGGGCTCCTCAGCGGTTGTCATTGGGTCGCTTTGCGAGATAGTTCTGGAGGATCAGTACGGCCGCCACCTGGTCGGTCACCTGGCGTCGCCCAGCTCGCTTGACCCCGGCATCGAGGAGGCTGCGATCGGCCTGGGCCGACGAGAGGCGCTCGTCCGCCAGCGCGACCTTGAGCTTGGTGGCAAGGCCCAGGCGCCGGGCAAGTTCTTGGGCAGCTTTGGCTTCCGGGCCCTTGGCACCGTCCAGGCGCCGGGGCAAACCAACCACCAACTCACCGGCCCCGACTTCCCGGGCGGCCTCCACGATTTGGCCCAATGGATCCTGACCCAGCTTGATATTCACGGTTCGAAAAGGGAAAGCGATCGAAGCGGATTCGTCACTCACAGCCAGACCGACGCGCCTGGAGCCTGGATCCACAGCCAACACCCTCACCCTGCCGCCTAGGCCTGGTCGATCTGGTACTTGATCGTTATCCGGCTGCTGAACAAGGGCAGGTTGGGTAGGTGGAATGCGCTTTGGGTGATTGACGCTTGACTGATGGGAAGGGTGGTCAGATAGGCCCGGGCGCCTTCGATCGATTTGCCCGCCAGTTTGCTTCGAATCTTTTGCTCATCCAGCTGGGGCGCCAGGTAGCCGGTCGCCGATCCCTGGAATGTGAGGGCACCGCCCGAGGCGGTGGTTTCTTGGTAGGTCGCAGCCAGATGACCGGGGACCAGACTCTGGTCCGGGTGTTGGGCCTGAGCCTGGGCCACCAGGTTATCGTTGAACGCCTTTTGGACGTCGGCCGTCTGGTAGAACGATCCCTGCCCCGTCAGCGACAGAGAACTGTTGAAGGAGGACACAAGGTCGCCCAGGTTATGGTCGGGGAGGAAATCCGGGGCCTGATAGGCCACCTGATTGCTCAGGGCTTCACCAGGCTTGGTCTGTCGGGCAAGATCGGTCTGGATCAGCGCCTGCACCTTGGTGGTAAGGCTGGCCCTCGCCTTGTCCAGGTCGTCCTGGGAGATCTGCGGATCGGTCCTCTGGTCCACCCCACCGGTGGTGGGAGCGGTGTTGGTGAAAGAAAAGCAGTTTCCGACTGTGACCAAAGCCTCAAGCGGTTGGTCATCTGTGCTCGTAATGCTGTTGGGTGGGAGATTTGATGCCACCCCAGGGCTGGTCGCGGTAATGCTCGCGGAGACCGACTTACCGTCCGGGACCGTGATGTCGGCGTTTTGGACAAAAGCGATCTGGCTGGCGTAGTAATGGGTCCCACTGGGAATGCGAAGCGACCCGAGATTGCAGTTCTTATTGCTGAGGACGACGGTGCCGGTCGCGGCCACAGCTTGGGTCACCTTGGTACCTGTGACCGCAAAACTCCCGTTCGTTTGTTGCTTGTCGCTGACCTGGCGAGACGTGATCGGGGCCGCCTGCGGCAATGGAACGTTGGTCGTCTGCGTGAAGGACGACGCTTGAGTTACCAACGTGATATCAGCCGATGGGAGATAAGCAACGATGAGTCCAAGGACCAAGAGACCGATCACCCCGCTCCCGATCGCGATC
>DASZFH010000138.1:0-3131 GCA_035939985.1 Candidatus Dormiibacterota bacterium | reverse complement strand
GCCACCGTCGAAACAAATGGCCTTGCCCCCGGCATATCGATCGGGGCCAGGGGCGCGGTGGGGGGTGTGCCCATGGATCAGACGGGGGCCGTCGAGCCTTGTTAACCAGGCATCGAGCCGAAATGGCTGATTTCGGAAGATCCCCTGAGGATTGAGGAGCGAGAGTAGCGGTTCCTCATCCCCAACTGAAAGGTGGTGGCGGAAGGCGGAGTTGATCATTTCGATGCTTTCCTCAGCGACAGTGTCGGGGGACAGGAAGCGCCTGTAGCCATCGTTGTCCGAGTGCTGGGCGATGGTCCTGTCCGGAAGCCTGACCACCGCCGGCCGCGCCTTGAGCCAGTCTTGGAGGTCCAGGTCTCCGGCAAGCTCCTGGAGGTCATGGGTCTGTCCCCCCATCCCCATCCAGGAGGCAATGGTGTCTCGGTCACGTATGGCTCGCAACATTGCAACCTCATGGTTACCCAGGAGCAAGGTCGTGTTGGGCCGGTCGCGGGCATATCGCAGAGCGCCAACCCCAAATGGCCCGCCGTCCACGAGGTCGCCCAGGAACACGGTGTGGACGGTCTCGGCGGGGTAGGGCGTTAGGGCCTTGAAGAGTCTTTCCAGATCTCCGTGGACATCTCCCACCACCAGGATGGGGAGGTCCGACTGAATCGTGTCGACAGTCACTGGTGATCCACCACCCACGATCGTAAAGGACCGCCATCCCTCGCCTTGGTCGCAGCTAAGGGGTTGGCTGTAAACTTGTCCCCGGTCCAAAGGGGCGTAGCTCAGTCTGGTCAGAGCATCGGTCTCCAAAACCGAGGGCCGAGGGTTCGAATCCTTCCGCCCCTGCCATTCTGCTGGACCGTTAGAAGGGCCGCTAGCTCAACTGGTAGAGCGCCGTGCTGATAACGCGGAGGCAGTTGGTTCGAGTCCAACGCGGCCCACCACTATCAATTTCTACGGCCACCAGTTGTCCGATGGTGATATGACCGTGCCTCGCTCCCACGATCCGCCGGCAACCGCCTGGAGGGAGGATTCGCTTCGTTCAGGTGTCGGGGGGTATCCATGGGTTGATGAGCTCGATGCCTGTACCGTCGAAGTCGGCCGTGTTGCGGGTGGCCAGCATGGCCCCGCGGGACCGGCAGATTGCCGCGATGAGCGCATCGAACCCGGCGATCGGCCTCCCGGCCCGCTCGCGGCCGCTCGCGATAGTCGCGTAATGGTCGGCCGCTGCCGTATCCAGGGGGAGCACGTGGTTGGCGAAAGCTCGGAAGATCTCGTCGGCGGCATCGACCAAGACCTGCTTCCGCCGGCCTTCGGGCAGCCGAGAGAGACCAAATCGGATCTCCGCGAGCGTGACCGAGGAGGTGAACAGCTCGCGCCGGCCACGGCTTCGTACCCAGGAGGCAACGTGGGGGGCCGGTTCGGCTCGCATCAGCTCGGAGACGACATTCGTGTCGAGAACGATCACCCCGTGAAATCCGCGGCGCGAGCTGGCTCCGTGCGTTCGGCAAGCTCCAGATCCACTCCCCCCAACACTCCGAACCGGTCCAGGAGGGCGGTGAACAGTCCTGCCGGATCCGTGGATTCGTTGACCGCCTCGGTGAGTATCGCGCGTGCCTCGGCCTCCATTGACCGGCCGTGACGCGCCGCCCGCAGCAGCAGGCGCTGCTTGACCGACTCTTCGAGGTTGCGAATGCTCAATGCTGCCATAGAACCACTCCTGCGTGCAATGCTAGCAGCCTGTGCTAGCATTGCGCCGCATTCGGAGCAACGGGCCCAACGACCGGTACATGACAGCCGTCGAGGACGCTCGGCGATCTTGGGAGTCACCTTTGGTTCGGCCTAGAGCCGCGCCCAGTCTTCCCACTGGAGTCCGGCGACTCGTCCGAACTCCGAAGCATTAGCCGTCACCAGAGTTGCCCCAAGACGTAGCGCCTGACCGGCGATGAGCACGTCGTAGGCTCCGATCGGAGTCCCCGCTGCCTCCAGCAGAGAACGGACTCTCCCCGCCGTCGCGGCATCCTCATCCGTGAATACCACCACCTCGACTGGTCCGGAGAGGAATGCCCTGAGGCGCTCTGAGTTGGCAGCTCGGCGGATGCTCTTCTCAACCCCGTACCAGAGCTCGAAGGTGACGATCGAAGGGACCATGATCGTGGCGCCAGCGGTGGCCTCGGCCCGGAACCGGCTTCTGATCACCTGCGGTCGGTTGTTAATGAGGCCGATGCAGGCGTTGGTGTCCAGGAGGTAGGTCAATCGAAGAGGTCACGGCTGGGTGTCGGGGGCTGCTCACGTCCTTGATCAAGGAACGGCTCTGGCCCGAGTCGGTCCAGCTCCGCAAACCACTCTTCTGTCTCCAGGATTGGCTCCAGGAGGATCCCTCGCTCCAGTCGGCGGACATGGACGCGGTCACCCGCCAGCCGGAAGTCAACAGGTAAACGAACGGCCTGGCTCCGACCATTCTTAAATAGGCGAGCGATCCCGACCTGGCCGTTGGATGGCCGCTCAGTAGCCATGAGGTTAGTATAGATCATTGATCGCTATCAAGGGTGGGAGCGAAGGCCTCGGTATGCGACCTTTCACCGGCCAACCTGGAGCAAACTTAGGTTCGCCCTACCTCCGTATGAGCATCCCCGGCGAGCGAATCAGGATATCCCCCACCTGGGCCTGCCCGAGGGACTCCGGTCACCGGCCAGGCGCCGCTGCCGCGGCCGCCGGTATCATTCCTGGGTTGTCATGGGCCCGTGGCGCAGTTGGGAGCGCGTCTGAATGGCATTCAGAAGGTCGAGGGTTCGAATCCCTCCGGGTCCACCAAATTGCCAAAATCTAAACCGCGTGGCATCCGAAGCAACTGGTAGATGGCTAAGGGCCGTTACTGAGCGGGCGCCAGACTCCGCCATTGTGGCTGCAGGCCCCGGATACTCCGCCGGAATGGCTCCAATGGTCATCAGAACACTCCACCACGAAACCGTTGGTAGCAGTCCAGAAAGTCGAGACGCAGGGAGAGAAATAACTGCAGAAGTCGGAGGCAGGGTTGGTTAGCGACCCACCTCGACCGCAGAAGTTGTATCCGTATGGATTAGATGGGGCCCCGCAGAGATCTACTGCGGGAGGAGGGGTCGTCGGAGGTGCGGTGATCGGCG
>DASZFH010000137.1:0-5768 GCA_035939985.1 Candidatus Dormiibacterota bacterium | reverse complement strand
AGACAGGGAGCACAACATCGATCCCCGCAAAGGTCATGTCCTGGAGTTCCTGCTCATGCCAGGCGACACTCTTGTAACTGGTCTCGGGTGAGGGAACCGGATGAATGGGCAGCGGCTGGGTTGGCCCTAGGTGGGCATTGGTGGCCTGGTCGTACCAGTAGTAGTAGTAGGTGAAGACCAGATTTCCATTGGTGTGTGCCGGGGGACTGGGCTGCGATTGGGTCGGGATCGGAGGCGATGGCGCCGGGGCCGGATTTGATTGATGCGCCCGGGGCTGCACCACAGCCTTGGATTGACCGCACGAGGCGACCGAACCGGTCACCAACACAACCAGGAGCAGTCTGGTGAGAGCCCGCGCAGGCCCTCGCCACCATTTCGTTCGAGCGATCATGTCAGCGGCCCAGCGTTAGGCTGCGATAGACATCCAGATGCGCCCCGACATTGCCCACCAGGCTGAACTTCGCCGCCAGGTCAGGGCCGGCCGCCCTCATCCTGGCGCGGGCACCGGCATCGCCCAGTAGTTCTCCGATCGCCGCCGCCATCTCCAAGGGGCGGTGAGGATCAACGAACACAGGCCAGGTGCCGAGAGTTTCCCGAAGAGGAGGCAGGTCTGATACCACCGCCGGCAATCCGCAAGCGGCCGCCTGCAAAGGAGGGTAGCCAAAGCCCTCCGCAAAGGAAGGGAAGAAGAGCGCCTCGGCCTGCGTGTACAGGGCTCGTAGGTCAGATTCTGGAAGGCTGTCCACCAACCTCACCCGGTCGACCAAGCCGAGCCGTTCGATCAGGGGCCGGATGCCGGGTGAATGGCCCGATTCACGCTCGACAACTGCCACCAGTTGATGCGGCAAACCGTCCCCGACCAGGCTCGCAAATGCCTCCAGCGCCCCGGTCAGATTCTTGCGCGGCTCGTACGACCCGGCGAAAAGGAGATAGGGAGCGGCCACACCCCAGCGCCGGAGTACCTCCGGATCGGAGTTGGGAGGGAAGTCAATCGAATTCGGAATCACATGAATCCTGTCAGCCGGGCAGTTGAAGTAATCGACGATCTGGTCGCGGCCATATTCCGAGACTGCGACCACGGCCTCGGCCTTGATTGCCCGCCTAAGGTTCCAACCGGAAAAGATCTGTTGCCTCAACGGCAAGGTCCGGGGATCGTAATAGGTCTGAATGATGAGGTCGTGAAGGGTGACCACAAGCGGGCAGGGAGGGGAGGGTACCTGCGGGAATTGGGGGCGGCAATGGAAGGATGCGGAATGGAAGACGTCGATCCTATCCGCCTTTAATCGGCGGTTAAGGGGCAGAGATCGCGAGGCGAGGGCAGTGAACTTGGCTGGCAACCGGCGCCCCACCGGCTGCCACCCCACCCCCGCGTCAAGCCACGCCGGACGCTCTTCATTAGGCCCAACGTAGGCGATCACCGATACATCAGACGTCCGCGCCAAGCCCTGTAGGAGGCGGGCAGTGTAGGTCCCCATGCCGGTGTTGAGCATGTCCCCCGAGAGGCCCCAGGCCTCGATCCCAATCCGCATCAATAGACGGACGGGCGGCCGACCGCGACCTCTCCGGCCGCCGACGGAGCCAGGGCATTGGCGGCCGCAAGTTCCTCGACGTGTTCGTCGACCCTGGAAACGAAACGGGACCACGAGAAGTGCCCAGCCCGCGCCCTGGCCCGAATCGAGAATTCATCCAGCGCCTGTGTGTCCAGTCCCGCCATCACACCGATCGCTCGGGCAAATTCGGCCGGGGTATCGTCGACCAGATAACCGGTCTCGCCGTGGATGATGCTCTCGGTCGGGCCTCCACGTCTGGCTGCGAGGACCGGCTTTCCGCACGCCATGGCTTCCAGGGGAACCAATCCCCAATCCTCATTTGGAGCCGTAAACACCACCCCGGTGCTCCGTTGGTAAAGATCGCAGAGCGCCTGGTCGTTCGGAGATTCGACAAATTCGATGTCGGGACGATCCCAGGAAGCGTCGCGCAGATGTTGAAGATAGGACTGGCTTTTCCGGTCCACCGTCCCCGCAATCACCAATCGAAAGCTGTTATCGGAAAATGCAGGCTTGAACAGCCTCCAAGCTTGAAGGGCTAGGTCGATGTTCTTCTGCCACATGATCCGCCCGGGGACGAGGAAGTAGGGATCGCGAGCATTGCCCGGCTGAAAGCGGTCCAGATCGACGCCATGGTGAACCACCTCAAGTCGGGATTCGTCGACCAGACCGCAGGCCATCACCCGGCGCCTGACCTCCTCGCTGTTACAGAGCACCCGGTGATAGCGCTTCCAGGCCGGAGCCTCCATCTGGCAGTAACAACGAATCGCAAGGCGGTAATGAGGACGCCAGCGTCCGTCGTAGAACCGGTCCCGAGTTACGGGGTCGTACGCCACCTTGAGCGGTGTCAGGCAAATGCACGAGGTGGGAATTGTCGAGCGCAGCGCAACCAGATTGCCCAACCCTTCGCTCACGACCATCAGTGAGTCGTGGCCACTGAGATCCAAGCGCTGGGTCAACAGGGTCAGGGCCGCCTTGCCCACGGCTCCAATGGTTCGCTGCAGGGAAACCGCGGAGAGGGCGACCACGTTAAGCGACCGAAATTCCGGGAAGGTCGAGTCGGGATCGTATCGGTTGGTATAGAGCGTCCAATCGTGCCGGCTCCTCGACATCAGCTCGACCAGGGTTCGCTCGGCCCCCCCACGCAGGTAGACCCAGGGATAGTAAAGAGCTGGCCTGACCCCCATTTCAGGCAATCGCCTCCTCATAGACCTGGACCATCTGGGCGGCCACCCGATCCCAGCGGAATTCTGCGGCGCGTTGCATGCCCCGGTCGCGCAGTTGTTTTCGAAGCTCCACATCGGTCAGCAGGCGACTCAGACCGTCGGTGAGAGCGCCCAGATCGTTGGGGTCGACCGTCAAGGCGGCATCTCCCACCACCTCGGGTATGGCGCTGACGTTAGAGGTCAGCACCGGAGTTCCGCAGGCCATCGCCTCCAGGGGCGGAAGGCCAAACCCCTCCCGCAGCGATGGATACAGGAATACCTCGGCGCCGGCATAGGCGGCAGGCAGTTCCGCTTCAGACAGGTAACCCAGAACATGAATGCGGTTACGCAAGGTCGAATGGCGTAGCGCCTCCCGAAGAGGTCCGTTACGCCAGCCTGCGCCGCCCGCGATGACCAATTGATGACCCGCACCCGTCGCTGCGATCGCACCTTCATAGGCCCGGATCAATCGAGGCAGGTTCTTGCGAGGCTCCAAGCTGCCAACAAAAAGAAGGTATGGATCCTCAAAGCCGAGGCGAGCTCGAAAGGCGGCGGCCTCTTGTTCGGTCGGTGGCTTGAATCGCTCATTGACACCCTCCCCCACCACCCGGACACGGCCCGCCGCGTGCGGGTAATGAGCCTCCAGCTCGCGGCGGGTGTACTCGGACACGCACACGATTCGGGTGGCCTTGCGAACAGCCAGCGCCGTCAGGGCGGTGAGATAGAGGTGAGAGCGGAGCCGGTGAACACTTGGATCGAGGAAGGCCAGATCGTGGATTGTGACCACGCTGGGACAGCTGAGCGCGACCGGCAGGATGTAGTTGGGCGAGTGGTACAGATCGGGCTGGATGGAGCGCAATTGAAAGGGCACCACGGCCTGTTCCCATGCCATCCGGAAGTATTCGTTGGGGGTCGCGAAGGGGGCTCGGACCAGCGTTGCCCCGATCTCCCCGAGTCCGTCCGGAGCCCTGGTCAGGAGTATGGTAAGTCCACCCGGGATGGCAGTCGCCAGGGCCCTGGCCAGTTCCATGCAGTAACGGCTGACACCAGTCAGCTCTCCTCGAAGTGAGCGGGCCATGAGCGCCACCCTCAACCCCCAACCCCAGTCGGAACCAATCGCGGCCTCGGGACCGCAACAGATTCGAGAATCGATTCGAGGAACGCCGCCCGGTCGGGCCAGTTCCAGTCTGTTTCCACAATCCTTCGCCCCTCCCGCCCCATCTCTCGCGCGCGATCTGGATCGGCGACCAGCTCAGCTATACGATCGGCCATGGCTTGGGGCTGGCGCGGCACCAGGTACCCGGATCGCCCGGGCGCTACCGTCTCCAGCACCCCACCCTCCGCGACCGCCACAACCGGAATGGAGTGCGCCATCGCCTCCAACACGACCAGACCGAGCGGTTCATCGATCCCGGCGAAAGCCAGCAGTGATGCATCCGCGTAGGCCTGATCGAGTTCCTCCTGGCGAGGCAGGATCGAAATCTCAAGATCAACCTCGGCCTGGGCAGCCTGGGCAACCAACCGAGCCCGAACACCCGGATTGCCATCGTTGGCGATCAGCAAAAGCCGAGGCCGGGTTGACGGCGGAAGCAGGCTCAGGGCTTCGATAACCAGGTCGTGGCCCTTGTGCTCTTCGAGCGTCCCCACCGACAGGACATGGCCAGAACCAGCACCGGTTGGGCATGACGTTGGGATTCGAACCCCGTAGCGACAAACCGTGCTCTCGACCCCGAAGACCTGCTTCATCCGGCGCCGAGTGAAGTCGGAGTTGGTCAGGACTCGCGCGGGCAACCTCGTCAGGCGAGATTCGCTCTCCCAAAGATCACGTAAGAGCCACTGCTCGAAGGGACCGTGGATCCGATCCCGGACCCAGGCATAAGCCGAAGCGGCCGGGGCTCGAGGCAGGTCATCGATGGTGAAGAGGCGATGGTGGCAGAAATAGACCGAGGGAGTGGCCATAAATTCGAGGATGGGGGGCGCCCCTTGAAAGCGACAGGTGTCGACGAGGGCCACATCATAGCCACCCGAGTCGATGCGCTCAGCGGCTTCCCGATTGACCTCCCGAAGCCGTCGAAATCCCTGGCGGCGGCGTAAGTCATTGAGGTAGAGCTGGCCGCGAACGGGGTGCGGAAAGGCGAACTCCATCCGGGTGACCGAGGTGGCAACATCCTGGTCATCCAGCATTTCCTGATCGGCCGAAGTCAGGGTAAAAACATCAACGGTGTGCCTCTGGACCAACTCCGAGAGGAAGCCATGGAGGGCCCGCCGAGCGCCTCCGCTGGGCTGGTTGTGAAAGACGGCGATCTTCATCGCGGATTGGAGACAGCGAGTGCGGCTGTCCCCACAAACCCGGGCTTGGATTGAAGATCTCTTGCCCGAACGGCAACCCCCGCCAGGAGCCAAAACCCCATCGAAACCACCAGGTTCTCCCAGGAGTGGAGGAAGTTGCCAACGAAGAGATAGCCGATGGCACCAACTCCCACGGTCAAAGTCATCACCCTCAGCCACAGATCGCGAACGCCCAAGAATGCCCGCAGGCAAACCAGAGTCACCGCAACATTGATGACCAAAAACAGGAGCGCCGGCACCACCCCCATATCGGTGGCCAGGAGCAGAAGCCAGTTCTCATTGTCGATCGCCAGGGTGCCGAGGTTACGAGTGCCGATCGTCCCCCCCGTCCCCAGACCGTGCCCCCAGGGGAAGCCGGAAATGATCGACGAGCTCTCCTGGAGCAGGGCGATATGGGTCTGAGTCGATCCTTCGCTGAAATCCCAGAGCCGGGGGAGCAGCTCCAGGCGTAGGTTGCTGAGTTCGATTCCGATCACGGCTGCCACGACCAGGACCCCGATCAAGGGGAGGAGTCGCAACCAGCGACCGGAGAGAATCGCGGCCAGGCAGATCATTATGGGCAGGGCCAGAATGGCGCTGCGGGTGACGGTGAGGACCAGGGTGCCCACCATGAGCAAGAGGAACGCCCCCGCCCAGAAGGCCTGTTTGCCCTTGGCCAGGAAATAGA
>DASZFH010000136.1:0-1865 GCA_035939985.1 Candidatus Dormiibacterota bacterium | reverse complement strand
AAGTGAAGTCCCTGGCGCGGCTGATCCCCCGCCGACGCAGGTCAGTCGCGACCTCGGGATCTGTCAGAACCTCCTCCAGGGCGCTCTTCCAACCGTCGACGTCATCAGGTGGTACCAATCGCGCAGCATCCCCGACAACCTCCGGTAATGAACTGCTGTTCGAGACGACCACCGGAATCCCACAGGCCATCGCCTCGAGCGGAGTGAACCCGAAACCCTCATACCAAGCCGGATGAGCGAGGACGCTGGCCAGGTTGTAGAGCGAGGGCAGCTCGATCGGATCAAGGTCTCCCAAGATCCTTACCCGGTCCCCCGCGCGCTCCATCAGACGGCGATCGACCTCGTAGCCCCAACCCCAATTGCCCGCGACAACCAGGGTCGGGCGACCGGGCAATTCCAGCACCGCCTGGACCAGGGTCGCCAAATTCTTACGGGGTTCGATGGTTCCGACAAACAAAATGAATTGGGCGGGGAGTCCGAGCCGTCGGCGCAGAGCCAGGTCATGTGAGCCAGGTCGAAAGCGAGACGCGACACCGTGCGGAATTATCCTGACCCGATCTGGGCCGATACCGAAGAGTTCGGCCAGATCGGAGGCGGTACTCCGCGAGGGGCTGATGATTACGTCGGCACGAGCTAGCGACCGTGGCACGATCAGTCGGGTGCTGAGGGGCTGCCGGGGCGGGAACCATTTGGGATTGCGGTAGATAGCGAGATCGTGGACAGTGATGGCCGTGGGAATCGACATCCGTCCCAGGGGAAGCTGGCCCGCTGGTCCGAAATAGGCTGCCGTCTCCCGATTGAGTTGCTTGGGCCACCGCCAATGGCGGCCCAGCAGGCGGGGGCCGGGGATTCTGCGGGTTTCCCAGCTTGCGACCGCCGGCGCGGTCACACCTGACGGAAGGTGAACCCTGAAATGCCCCTCGCCGAAGAGTTCCGCCATTGCGAGCAATACTTCAACCGTGTAGACCCCGACCCCGGCTCGGGGTCGAGCCAGGCCTGAACCATCAACCTCTACGGTCCAACTCACTCATAGGTGCCGGTTGCGGCCCGCGCCGACGCCTGAGGTTGAGCGCCACGCTCAATCATGGCCCCGAGGGACAACAGCTTGCCAGGCATGTCTTCATAACCTCGGTCCACATGCCAGGCCTCCCGCAAGGTGGTCGTTCCCGTGGCGCACAGCGCTGCGATCACCAATGCCGCGCCCGATCGGATGTCTCCTGCCCGAACATCGGTCCCCTCCAACCGGCAGGGGCCGAAGACAGTTACGGTCCGGCCGTGGACTACGATCCGGGCACCCATCCTGATCAAATCCGGCACATGCTGGAAGCGGTTTTCAAAAATGAACTCGGAGATAACCGACCGTCCGTCCGCCTGGCTCATGAGGGCAAGGTACTGAGCTTGCAAATCAGTGGGAAAGCCTGGGTGAACCCAAGTCGTCAGATCGACCGACCGCAAGGGTACCTCCGAAGGACGGCTGACACGCAGCTCGGTTCCGCTGACCTCAATCATCGCTCCGGCTTCGTCAAGCTTCATCAGCACAGCCGGCAGTTGGTCGCTCGGGGCGTTCTCTAAGACCACGTCCCCTCCAACCGCCGCCACCGCGATCGCATAGGTCCCCGCCTCAAGGTAGTCGGCCACAACCGAATGCTCGACTCCACCAAGCTGATCCACCCCGTCGACAATGATCTCGTCGGTTCCGGCGCCTTCGATTCGAGCCCCCATAGCCTGCAGCGCGCGGGCCAGGTCCTGGACGTGCGGTTCCCTAGCAGCGTTGAGGATATCAGTCCGACCCCTGGCCAGGGTGGCTGCCATGAGCATGTTCTCAGTGCCTGTCACGGTCGGATTATCGAAGTAGACCTTGGCTC
>DASZFH010000135.1:0-6361 GCA_035939985.1 Candidatus Dormiibacterota bacterium | reverse complement strand
ACGAGTCTCCCTTGCTCAGATCCCAGAGTCGGTCCAGCTCGGCCGGTTCCGTTTCAGACGCCTTCTTGCCTTCGGCCTCCAGGGCCGACTCCAACGCCCCAAACCGGCTGGCGAACCTTTGCCCGGCGGCTCGCAACGCATCCTCTGGGTTGAGCTTGAGTTTGCGTGACATGTTCACGACCGCGAACAGAAGATCTCCGAGATCGGCGAGCGGATCGAGCGAGGTGCCACCCTCGAGCGTCTCCAGAGCACCAGTCACCAGGTCCGCCGACTCGTCCAGACTCTGATGATCGAGCCCAACCCGGGCCGCCCGCTTCTGAATCCCGAGCGTCCAGGCCAACGCAGGCATCGCCTTGGGGACGCGGTCCATGACTGATTTGGGCACTTCACCGCTCGCCACGGCCTCCGCCAGCTTGTTTCGTTCCCAATTCTTGAGGACCTCGGCCGCTCCTGCCACCTCGGTATCCCCGTAGACATGGGGATGTCTTGAGACCATCTTGGCCGCGACCGATTCCGAGACCGAGGCCGCGTCAAACCTCCCGGCCTGGGCCGCGATCTCAGCGTGCATCGCCACCTGGAGCAGGACATCTCCCAACTCCTCGCGAATTTTGGCGTCATCCTCAAGATCGATGGCTTCCAGAAGCTCGTAGGTCTCCTCGAGCAGGTAGGGCCTCAGGGATTGGTGGGTTTGTTCCCTGTCCCAGGGGCAACCGCCTGGCCCGCGCAGCCGCGCGACCACATCGAAGATGGCCTGCAACCCGGGCCGGTATGGACGAGCGGCGAGATCTGAGCTGGCCGGGGTCGGATTGTCGTGCATTGTCATGTCGGGGAAACCTCGCTCATTCTTACATGCTCATATCCCTCGGCTAAAGCGAGGATCAGGACGAGCAGATCCTCCCGCCAGCTTTCCTGCGTCGATTGCAATGTCAACCGGTTCGGTCCGATCCGCAACCCACGGCCATACCGGCTCTGGAGGTGCTCGGTATCCAGCACTCGCTCAGGGTCAACCCGGACCGTGATCGAGCCGGCCTCGATGTTGACCGATCGCAGCCCCAATTTCTGCCCTCGGATTTTGACCCGCAGCGAATAGGCCAGGTTCTCGACTTGGACAGGCAGGGGTCCGAATCGATCGCGCAGAGAACGAAGGGTGCCTTCCAGCATCTCCTCGTCCTCAGACGCCGCCAGATCCCGATAGGCACCCAAGCGGAGCCGCTCATCCCGTACGAAGGAATGCGGGATGAAATGGTCCAGGGGCAGATCCAGGTTGAGATCAGCCGTGGTGAGCACATCGCTGACATCCTGGCCCTCGCCCCGATCTCGCATCCGCGAGACGGTGCTCTGGAGCATCTGCATGTACATCTCGAACCCGACGGCAGCGATGGCCCCGTGTTGTTCGGTCCCGAGCAAATTCCCGGCCCCTCGGATCTCCAGGTCACGCAGGGCGATCTTGAAGCCCTGTCCTAACTCGTGTAGACCGGAGATCACGTCCAGTCGCTTATCCGCGGTCTCGGTCAGAGTCCGGGTCGGGTCGTAGAGGAAGTACGCGTAGGCCCGCTTGCCCGCGCGGCCGACACGGCCACGCAACTGGTAGAGCTGGGAGAGACCGAATCGGTCAGCCCGTTCGACCACGATGGTGTTGACGTTGGGAATATCGAGCCCGGACTCGATGATGGTTGTGCAGACCAGGATGTCGTGCTCCTTGGCCCCAAACTCGACCATTACCCGGGCCAACTCCTCCTCCTCCATCTGCCCGTGACCGATCGCGATCCGAGCGCCAGGCAAGAGGGCTGCCACCCGGTCGGCTGCCTTTTGGATGGTCCGAACCCGGTTGTGGACGTAATAGACCTGCCCACCCCGATCCAGTTCCCGGCGGATCACCTCACTGACCAGCTCGTCCTCATCGGCGGTGACATAGGTCTTGATCGGTTGGCGCTCCTCCGGCGGAGTCTGAATCACGCTCATATCGCGGATGCCAACCAACGACATATGGAGCGATCGGGGAATGGGAGTGGCTGAGAGCGAGAGCACGTCGACATGGGCGCGGAGCTTTTTCAATCGCTCCTTTTGCATGACCCCAAAGCGCTGCTCTTCGTCAACCACGACCAGCCCCAGGCGTTTGAAGCGGACGTCGGATTGGAGCAGCCGATGAGTGCCGATAACCAGATCGACTGTCCCTGTCTTCAGTCCGATCAAGGTTTGACCCTGCTCTTCCTCGCTGCGAAAGCGGGAGAGCATCTCGACTTGGATCGGGTATGGCCCCATCCGCTCGCTGAAGACCTGGAAGTGCTGCTGGGCAAGCACCGTGGTGGGGGCCAGGACAACGACCTGTTTGCCCCCCATCACAGCCTTGAACGCCGCCCGTACCGCCAATTCCGTCTTGCCAAAGCCGACATCTCCACAGACCAGGCGATCCATGCACTGCTCCGATTCCATGTCGGACTTGATCTCAGCCAGAGCCGCCAGCTGATCTGGGGTCTCCTGATAGGGAAACGCCGCCTCCATCTCCGTCTGCCACGGGGTATCCGGTGGAAACGCAATCCCGGGCTTGGCCTCACGAGCGGAATACAGCTTGAGCAACTCCTCCGCCACATCCTCGGCAGACTTTTTTGCCCTGGTCTTGGCCCGATCCCAATCAGCCGTTCCCATGCGGTGGAGGGGGGCCACGCCCTCTCCCCCGCCGAGATAGCGCTGAATGCGATCCAGCGATTCCACTGGGACGAACAGCCGGTCGCCCTCGGCATATTCGAGCTCGAGGTATTCGCGATCCGATCCATCCTGCTCAAGCAGCTTCATGCCCAAAAAGCGCGCAACCCCATGATCGACATGGACAACAAGATCGTTGGGTTGAAAGTCGAGGCTGAGGATCGGTTGGCTTCGAACCTTGCCCCGACCCCGAGTCTGGGGTCGCCTGATCCGTCCGAACAGCTCCCCATCGGTGATCACCGTCAGGCCGAGGTCGGGATTCTCGAACCCCGCGGCCAGATCCTGCTCGGCGTGGAAAAATCCGGGCTCCAGCTCCAAGTCGAGATCGAGGTCGACCTGGCTCGGATGTCGAATCACCCCAGCCCCCGCCAGAGTTGCGATCAGCCTCTCGCTCTGCTCGCTGGCCACGATCACAGTTGATCGGGGTCGATCGGCGATCAACTCCTGCAGAGCCTGCGGGCGCCCGACCAGCGCCTCCAACTCACGGAACCCAAGGTCGAGCCCCTCGCCCTCCTCGCTACCGCGAATTTCCAATCGATCTCCGGGGGGGGCGACGAGGCGAGCCAGAGGGACCATCGGCGGCCGAAAGCCGCGGGGGATCTCGGAGTTCTCAGATTCGGCCGCCAGCAGCATCTGGGCCTCCTCTTGGGTTTCCCTGGCCTCCGAAAGCTGACGCTCTGGGGCCAGGTCGATGACCAGGACATCGGCCGGAAGGTGATCGAAAAGGGAGGGCAGATCCGGATCCAGGTATGCCGAATAGAACTCGATCCCGGGAAAGCTGCTCCCTATCTCCAGCCGACGCAGGTCGTCCGCCCAGTCAGCCTGGACGTCCCCCCGCAGCCCCTCCACCCCGCCCTCCGCTTGCAAGCGCTCAACCGCCGCTCGGCCTCGCGCTTCGCCGATCAGCAGTTCCTTGCCCGGAGTGATTGCAACCCTCGGCACAGCCATGATCGAGCGCTGATTGGCGGGGTCGAATACCCGCAAGCTCTCGATCTCTTGACCGGACCACTCAGCGCGGATGGGGGAAGAAGCGGTCGCCGGAAAAACATCCAATATCCCGCCCCGCAGGGAGAATTGACCCCGACCCTCAGCCAGGGGCTCGCGGCTGTAACCAAGCTCGACCAGAGCCGAAGCAATCGCCAAGGGGTCAGCCGTCAGCCCAGGTCGCAATTCGACAAGAGATTCCGCCAGGTGGCCTCGACCGATCGTCATCCTGGTGGCCGCGAGTCGGGAGGAGACCACCAGGCTGGGCTGGTTGGATGCCAGAGCGGCCAGGGCCTCCAGCCGAGCGCTGGTTGCCTCGTCATAGGCGGGTGGATGGTCGAGGAGTGAGACCCGAACCTCGGCAAAGAGGTAACTGGCAGGAGTTCCCGTCAGCCAGATCCGAACCTCGTTGAGAAAACGATCCGGCCCCGGGACCAGGGCCAGGGTTGACCGCCCCCGTGCGGCCGCCGCCCGAACCAAAGCTGAGGTGACGGGAGCCCAGGCCGAGCGGGGCAACCGGCTCACCTTCAAGACCGGAGTTTGGGGTGAGTCGATCCAAGCCGGGACGGCCGTCCCTTCTAACAAACGTTGCCACAGGGGTGCCATCAGCCGCACCCCAACGAACCTGATCGGTTGTATTGCTCCATCGACCGCTCGATGCCCGCCTTGATGGCAATTTCGAGCGCGTCGACCACCCCCGCCACCAGGGTGGGCAGGCGCTCGGCCTCATCCTTCGTAAATCGTGAGAGGAGGAAATCGGCAGGATCCATTTCAGGATGCGGGGGCCGCCCAACCCCGACTCGGAAGCGAACGAAGTCCTGGGTCTTGAGATTGCCGATGATCGATCGCATGCCGTTATGTCCAGCCGCCGAGCCGGAGGGGCGGATCCGCAGGCGACAGAAGGGAAGGTCCAACTCGTCGTAAACAACCCACAGCGAGGACCGGTCGAGGCCCAAATCCCGTAAGGCGGCGCCCACCGCCTGACCACTCAGGTTCATGAAGGTCTGTGGGATGACCAGGCCGACCGAGAGGGACTCGCCCCCGTCAGTCACCACGGGTGCTGACCCCACATCAGACTTCCAACATTTCCGGTCGATGGCGATCCCGAGGCGGCGACCCAGTTCCAAGACACAGATCTGTCCCAAGTTGTGCCGGGTTCCCGCATATTTTGCGCCCGGGTTACCCAGGCCGACGACCACCAGCTTCCTACCCGTCTGCGTCTCCATCGAACCCGAGGGTGAGCCTAGCAGGGGCGATCTCGATCGCTGACGCGCGCAACGCCGTGCCGGTCACCCGCTCCATGTCTGCGGCTCCCCTGAAATCGGCATGGTCCCAGCCGAGCAGATGCAGAAAGCCGTGGATGGCGAGCAATCCCAACTCGACATCGGGTGGATGGGCATAGTTGGCGGACTGCCGAACAACCGCCGGCCATGAGATCGCCAGGTCACCGAGGTAACCAGCCTGTAAAGAATCCTCGCCGGCCGGGAAAGAGAGGACGTCCGTGGCGGCATCGTGCCCCAGATAATCCCGGTTCAGACGCCTCAGTTCGCGATCTCCGGTGATTTTGATGGTCAGGTTTGGCTCGCGGGGGAGACGATCGGCTACCTCTGGCAGAGAGGCGGCTCGGACCAGAACCGATCGGAGTTGGGCGGGTGCGATCGGAACCGGGACCGCCTTTTCGATCGTCACACGCAAGCTAAACGCCCCTGGCAACGACGGTTCGACCATGCCTGGACTGTAACCTCTTGCTGTGGACAACATCCTGGTCGCGGCACACGCCCTGCTGGCCAATACCCTGGTTCTGATGGCCATAGCTCTCGGCCTGTGGGGGACGGCCTCCTATATTCGGGCGAAGGCTGTCAGCGGGAGCTTCCGGGCCGCCTACCTGTTGATGTTCGGGGTCGTCGTGATCCAGTCGTTGTTTGGACTCGCCCTCTTGATCGCGGGCCATCGTCCCCACCTGATCTTGCACATCGTTTATGGAATCTTCGCGGCGGTCTTTCTGCCCGGGCTCTATTTCTATTCCGCCAGAGGCAATCGCAGCCGGGAGGCCGCCTTCCTAGCGGCGTCATGCTGGATCGTATTGATTGCATACCTGCGAGGAATTACCACCGGCGCGGGCTAGGAGTCTGTGTGGGAGCCAAGGCTCCGTCGGATTTCCCTCACAGGCTCCTAGAAGGCCGTCAAATGACGGTGGGCTCAACTTAACGACTTTGGTTAGACCTCAGTCCGTGTGGCCACAGACCCGGTAATGCTTTCCTTGGCCCGCAACCTAGTCCAATGACCATGGAGAACCGGCTCCGACTGGTGGGGCTGGGAGCTGCGTTGATGCTTTTGACCCAAGCAGCCCAGATGGTGGCAATGGCAACCGGCCACCCTGTGGACCTCTCCCCGTTGTTGGTCGTCCTGCGACCGCTGGCCATCCTCGTCTCCTTTGCCGATCCCATCCGCTGGGGAGTCCTGGTGGGACTGATCGTGATAACACCATTGGCGCTCCTCGCCGACCGCACCTCCTGCGCGGCGCCGGCTCCGTTAAATGTCCAGCCGGGCAGCGTCCCGCCTGCCTAGCCCCGCCTAGTTACGGAGCAACCTCCAGAACGGGCTGGGGTGGGGGATGGAGGCTTCGGTAGCCACATTCGCCGCCAGGGATGATTGGCCGATCGTCACGGTCACT
>DASZFH010000134.1:0-3244 GCA_035939985.1 Candidatus Dormiibacterota bacterium | reverse complement strand
GACCAGTGGTCCGGGTTTCGATTTGTCCTTGGCCCGTGGCGGTGGATGCTGGTTGTCTATATCCACCTCATGGCGGAGAACCGGGTCGTCATCGTTACCATCCAAGACGCTCGGTCATCCAACGCCCCTCGCACCAACTCCTGACCTGACCGGAGTCATCCGCTACCACTCGGAGAGCCGGCCGGACAGCAACCCTCGTGTGGACGGAACTTGCCTCGTCCTGGCAAGGTTAGGTAATGCGTGATAGTTCCGCGAGCGTGACGACACCTTTATGGCTGAGGTGGGCGATCAGGCCCTGGTGGATATTGGCGATGGCTCGGGGGTTGACGAAGGTGGCGGTGCCGACCTGGACGGCCGAGCAGCCGGCGTAGAGGAATTCCAGGGCGTCCTCAGCGGTGCTGATCCCGCCGATCCCGATGACCGGAATCGCCACTGCCCGCACCGCCTGGTAAGCCAGGTAAAGGGCGGCGGGGCGGATGGCGGGACCACTGAGGCCGCCGCTTCGATTGGCCAGACGGGGCTGGCCGGTGTGGAGGTCGATGCTCATTCCGGTGAACGTGTTCACCGCTGAGATGGCGTCCGCTCCAACCGATTCCACGGCGCGGGCGATCGCAGCGATGTCAGTCACATTGGGGGTCAATTTCACCCACAGCGGTAGTTTGCTGGCTCGACGAACAGCCTGCGTGACTGCCGCTGCGCTGGCGGGATCATTGCCGAACCACATTCCCCCCGCCTCGACATTGGGGCAGGAAATGTTGAGTTCGATTCCGGCCACTCCGGGCACCCCGTCCAGACGACGGGCCACCTCCGCGTATTCATCAACCGTCTCGCCGTTGACGTTGACAAGCACTGGAAAGTCCCAGGCTGCCCATTTGGGTGCGTAGTCCGCGATGACCGCATCAACGCCTGGGTTTTGGAGTCCGATGGCGTTGATCATCCCCGACGGGGTCTCGACGATCCGGGACGGAGGGGCTCCCTGACGAGGACGTAGAGTGACGCCCTTGCTGACCATGCCGCCAAGGGCGGCGCGGTCGAGAAGGGGAACCTCAGTACCGTAGCCGAAGGTTCCCGAGGCAGCCATGACCGGGCCCTTGAGGGAGATTCCACCGGTAACCACGGACAGCGCGGGACTCATTCGGCGTAGCTCAGGTGCCCAGGGAGGCGATCCCAATCAACATCAGCAGCTCGATAGATCGGACCTTCGGTGCACGCTCGATCGAAGCCTCCCGCGACGAGCGGCACCGCGCAGCCAAGGCAAACTCCGGTCCCACAACCCATGTAGGTTTCGAGCGCTACCTGGGCTAGAGGCCATTTGGCGGCGACAGCCTTGAGCATCGGGTTGGGGCCGCAGGCGAGGACCTGGCCCAGGCCATCCGGGACCGCATTCAGAATGCTCCCGGTCAGGCCCCGCGACCCATCGTCGGTGGCCCACACCACCTGGTCCCCTTCCCACTCCCGGGATAGGTGCTGAGCCGATCGCGCCCCATGAAACCATGTCACCGGAAGGCCCAAACGCTTGGCCTCCCGGGCGGCCATGATCATCGGCGCCACCCCCAAACCACCGCTGACAAGGGCAACCGGCCCGGCTTCGGCTGAGAGGGCAAACGGCCGTCCCAAAGGGCCCAGGCAGGAGACGGCTTGACCGGGGAGCAGATCAAGCAACATCCGGGTACCCACCCCAACCGCCTTCAGGACAACCTCGACCACCTCGCCCTCGACCCTGTAGACGGAAAAGGGCCGACGCAGGAGCGGTCCGGCTGGCAACCCGAGGTTCACAAACTGGCCGGGTCGGGCTTCCGCCCCAATCGGTCCCGCGACGAAGGAGAGAACCCACATGTCCTCGGCCACCTCGCGCCTCCCCACCAATGCCGCCGCGAGCTCGTGCACTAGCTTGCAATCCCCGATTCAAAGCTCCTCCACCCGCGAACCGGGGGGAGGGTTGGGAGGGAGGCCGTGTGCTTGGCCGCCTCAGCCCCGCTCAGCGACCTCGGCTGACTTGGCAGCGGCGAATCAACGCCATAGCCGTTGGGTTCCTCGCAATCCCCCTCTCCGGCGCTGACGCGCCACCCGTGGCTAAAGCTCATGATCCCCCACACCGGCCGACCTCGTCCGGTTCACCTAGGTCCCCGTCCTCCACTCCTTGATCGTTCGGACGACCATTTCGCCCTCGATCGAGGCGGCCGACTCGACGAGCGCCGAAGCGGTGTCGAGTGAGGTCAGGCAGGCAATCCGGCGCTCGACGGCAGCTCGACGGATCTCAAAGCCGTCCTTGAAAACCGACTGCTTGCCGTCCACCTGCTCATAGACGTTGGACATGGTGTTGATGACAAGATCGACCTCGCCATTCTGGATCACATCGAGCACCGTTGGCCCGGGCTCGCCGATCTTGGAGACAACGCGGGGGGAGAAACCCGCCTTCCTGAGGCTGGCTGCCGTCCCCGCTGTGGCGATCAGCTGATAGCCGAGCTCCACCAGGCGGTAGACGATCGAGAAGATCTCGGTCTTGTCCAGATCGGCGATGGTCAGAAGCACTGCTCCGCCCTTCTTGAGCGTCAAGCCCGAGGCCAGGAAGGCTTTCTGCAGCGCGTGGGAGGGATCACGATCTATGCCCATGACCTCTCCGGTCGACTTCATCTCGGGACCCAGATAGGAATCGACCGAGGCCAGCTTGCTCATCGAAAACACTGGCGCCTTCACGGCTACCAGCGGTCCCGGTGGGACCAGTCCCGTTGCCCATCCCATATCCACCAGCTTCTCCCCCAGCATCACCCGCGTGGCAAGAGAAACCATCGGTACCCCTGTGACCTTGCTTAAGAAGGGAACGGTCCGCGACGCCCTGGGGTTGACCTCGATGACATGGACCTTATTGCGGTGGATGACGTATTGCACGTTGACCAGTCCGACCAACTTCAGAGCCCGGGCGATGCGGATGGTGTAATCGATCATTTCGTCCTGGATCGAGCGGTCCAGACCGGGGGCGGGGTAGATGGCAAACGAGTCCCCCGAGTGAACCCCGGCCCGTTCGATGTGCTCCATAACGCCCGGGATGACAACCGTCTCACCATCCGAAATGGCGTCGACCTCGACTTCCGGACCCATCAGGTATTTGTCGATCAGAACCGTGCCGCGGGGCAGGGCACGAACGGCCCAGGCCATGTAGCGGCTCAGATCCTCCGGAGTCCGGACGATCTCCATGGCGCGACCCCCAAGGACGTAGGAGGGGCGGACCAGAACCGGGTAGCCG
>DASZFH010000133.1:0-4890 GCA_035939985.1 Candidatus Dormiibacterota bacterium | reverse complement strand
CACTCCAGGAGGCAGGCGCCCCAGGTCAGTCCTGACCCAAAGCCGGCCATCAAAACTCGATCACCGGACTTAACCCGCCCCTGACGAAGAGCCTCCTCCAAGGCCAGGGGGATGCTTGCGGTGGATGTGTTGCCATAGGTTTCGATGTTGACGGCGACCTTGTCCATCGGCAGACCGATCCGGCGCGCCGCGGCTTCGATGATCCTGCGATTGGCCTGGTGAGGCACCCAGAGATCGATGTCATCCATGGTCAACTCTGCCGCCTTGGCGACGGCTTGGGCCTGGCGGATGAGAATGTCGGTCGCAAATCTGAACACGTCCGGTCCCTGCATCTTGATAAATGAGAGATCGTCACGGCCCTTGAGATCCTCGCCGAAGGGAATGTTGCCGCAGGTGACCTGATCCCAACCCCGGCCATCCGCTCCCAGACACCAGCTCATGAACCCCGCGCCCCGGGCGGCAGGCCGCAGGACCGCGGCTCCCGCCCCATCGGCGAAGAGTACGCAGGTGCTGCGATCGGTCCAGTCGACCATGCGCGACATGACTTCAGCCCCCACCACCAATACGGTGTTGGCCTGGCCGCTGCTTATGAAGGCGTCGGCAACCGACAGGGCATAAACGAATCCGCTACAGGCGGCGACCAGATCCATGGCCGGGGGACCGGGAACCCCGAGCTGCTCCTGTAGGCGGCAGGCGACCGAGGGGAAGGCTCCATCCGGGGTGGACGTCGCGACCAAGATCAGATCGAGGTCGGCGGCGCCAATATTCGCGGCAGCCAGAGCTTGAACCGATGCCTCGTAAGCGATCGAAAAAGTGGAGGTTCCGGGCGCCGCCACGTGGCGGCTTTCAATTCCGGTCCGCTCCCGGATCCACTGATCGGACGTATTTAAGCCGCTGGCTTCAAGGTCGAGGTTGGTGACCACCTGGGGCGGCGCGTAGGTGCCCATCCCAACGATTGCGCTGGCTCGCCCCTGCGCTTTCCAGGCACGAAGCGGTACCGCGTCAGAGCGGACCCGAGGTGGGCTGATGGCCATCGCCGTAGCTCAGGCCTCCGCGGCGGAGGCCTGCTTGGCCTCCAAGAAATGCCATAGATCCCCGATCTGCTTCATCTGCTCCAACTCCTCGTCAGGCAGTTCGACGCCGTACTTGTCCTCGACCGCCGCGATCAGCTCGACCAGGTCAAGCGAGTCGGCGGCGAGATCACGGGCAAAGCTGACTTCCATCTGAACCTGCTCGGGATCAACCCCGAGGATTTCAGCGGCAAGCTCCTGCAAATCGGCGAATTTCAACTCGGTCATGGAAGGTCTCCTTCAGTTAAGGTCTGGCTTGCGGATCACCAGCGCGGCGTTGTGTCCGCCGAAGCCGAATGAATTCGAAATCGCCACCCTGGTGGTTGTTGGCCGTGCCCGGTTGGGCACGTAATCAAGATCGCAAAGCGGATCCTGGTCCTCCAGGTTGATGGTCGGCGGAAGTTGGCCTCGATCAAGAGCCAGCACGCACGCCCCAGCCTCCATCGCCCCGGCGGCCCCGAGCAGATGGCCGTGAACGGACTTGGTGGAGCTGACCGCCAGATTGTAGGCGTGGTCACCGAAAACGCTCTTGATGGCCTTGGTTTCTGCCAGATCACCCAGCTTGGTAGAGGTTCCGTGGGCGTTGAGATAACCGACGTCTTCGGCTGCGATCCCAGCTTTGTCGAGCGCTCGGCGCATCGCTCGTGCCGCGCCCCGACCCTCTGGCTCAGGGGCTGTGAAGTGATACATGTCGGCGGTGGCCCCGTAGCCGGCGATCTCCGCCCAGATGCGGGCCCCGCGACGCTTGGCGTGGCCCATTTCCTCAAGCACGAACATCACCCCGCCCTCACCCATCACGAAGCCGTCTCGGCCGGTGTCGAATGGGCGGCAGGCGCGCTCGGGTTCGTCGTTGCGTTCACTGGTGGCCTTGATCTGGCCGAAAGCACCCATCACCAAGGGGGTGATGCACGCCTCAGCGCCACCGGCCAACATGGCGATCGCATCGCCCCGCCTGATGATCTCGGCCGCCTCACCGATACCGTGGCCGCTCGACGCGCAAGCGCTGACGATGGCGTAGTTGGGTCCTCCGGCACGAAAGCGCATCGCAACCTGGCCGGCGGCCATGTCGGTGATCATGGTCGGAACGGTGAAGGGGCTGATCCGGCGAACTCCCCGGTTCATCAGAATGGTCTGGTTCTTCTCGATTTCCTCAATGCCGCCGGCACCGGAACTCACGATCACCCCAACCGCGTCGGGGTCCATTTCGGCCGGGACCAAGCCCGAATCCTCAAGCGCCAGATAGCTGGCGGCGATGGCGAATTGGGAATACCTGCCGATATTTCGCGCCGTCTTTCTGTCCATGAAGTCTTCAGGGGCGAAGTTCTTGACTTCGGCGGCGATCTTTGTGGAGTGCTGGCTGCAGTCGAATCGGGTTACCGGGCCGACTCCGGAGACGCCTTCGACCAAGTTGGACCACACCGTCTCCACGTCCTGGCCGATGGGTGTGATGAATCCGAGACCCGTCACCGCAACGCGAAAAACTTCCCTTTCCACAAACTACCTGCTTACCAGCCTACAGGCCGCGCGGTCGAAAGTGCATCCACGGCAGGGCGGGATTTGGGGGTTCGGATTAGGACATGGTGTCCAACGATGCCCTTGACTGATCGAGATTGGGTGGCGGGGGCACCACGACGTCGTCTTGAATCACGGCCAGGGGATAGCGATCCATCGTAATTCCGCCACTGGGCGGAAGGCGCTCATTCAGATACTGGCTGTAAGACCCATATCCAGCGCATGAGCGAAAGCAGAAAGGCGACCAACACCAGAAGGTGAACTCCGGTGCACCAGGCACAGATCGCGCCCAGAACGATGATCTCGACATATACCAGGTACATGACGGTCAGCAGCGCGACTCCCGACCAGGCGAAGGCGGCAACCGCGAGTCCGCTCGACTTCGGATCTCGCCACTGCAGGGCGAGCAGAACAGCGAGACCGGCGAACCATATCAATCCCCCGGCTGATGTAGGAATTCCCGTTCCGAAGATCCTGCCATAAGCACTGGAGGTGACCAATTCGCAATTGATCAGGCCGCTGCTGCTGCAGGCGAGGGCTGTGTGCGCATAGTGAGCCCAGGTTAGATAGACCGAAATGGCAAAGCCGATCGGTGAGATCACCGCCAGAGTCAGCAACGGCCAGCGAGTCATCGGCCGCTGAGGGGCCTAAGGCCACAGGAGAAAAAAGCCACCACGATCCGGCGGATCTCAGGCACGGTTATTCCGCTCCGAGTCCTAACCTAATTTGGATTCGATCGCTTGGATGGCGGGATCGCAGACGCTGCTGGGCTGATCGCCGGTCATCTTGCAAATCGTTGCGGTCATCACGTTGGCGGCTCCCAAAATGGCTTGGGCGTCGGGACCGGTGCCTGTGGAAACCGCGAGCGCGATCTTCTGCCAGCTCTGGTTCTGGATCACGTCGGGCGGATAGGTGGCACCGCTGATGGTGTAGACGTTGCCAAAGTCGAGGAACGGGATCGACCCCTGCGGGTTGTATTTGGTGGTCAGGGCGTTTTCGGCCGCAGTCGGAGTTTGGAGCGGATTGCGGCTGCGGTCCTGAATCTCGACGGGGACAAACTCCAGGTATTGGCTCGTAAAGGTGGCTTTCTGGAAGCTGAAGGTCGGAGTGTTGGGGAAGACATCGTCAGAGGCGGAAGTGGTTTCTTCGAGGCCGGATAGGGTTCCGAATCTAGATAGGGCCACGATCATTGGCCAACGTTCGGCGGCGCAATAGGGGCAATACTCGGCCCCTTCGTAGAAGAACTCTGGTTTGCCTGATGTTCCCGCGAGGACGGGGGCTGATTTGACCGGGGTGGGATAGGAACTGGTCTGGATGGCCCCGGCACCGACCATCTCGTAGCTGCTGGCGGGGATTGTGCTGAGGGTGGTCAGGATCGCGGGGGTCTGGCTGGTTGATGCGACAGGGCCCGAGGGCGGAGGAGTCCAGAGTTTGACCAGGATCAACACGATCACAAAGATCAACACCACCGCCACCGCGGCCGAGATCGGAATCCAGGGTACGGCCGGAGCCGCATTGACTTTGAAGGTTGTGCCAGGCGCCCGGCTCGGACGCGCGTCACGCGGTGGGCGGGCCGATTCGGTTGCGTACTTCTTGCGTTTGGTTGCCATGTCTAGTGACGGGTTCGGTGGTGGCTCCCTGCAAGGTTACCGTGATTGGCGGCGCAAGCTGTCAGGCGGACGGGCTTGCGGAACCTTCCGGTTTGCCCAATAACGATCCGATCAGTTCGGCGGGCTGAGGCGTTCCGAGGTAGAAGCCTTGGGCGAGTCGGCATCCGGTCGTTCGGATTCGATCCAGATGTTCAGCGGTTTCGATTCCCTCAGCCACCACTTCAACCGGGATCGCATCGGCCAGGGCGATGATGCCCGCCGCTATTGCCTGATCACGCGGGTTGTTGGTGATCCCGGCTATAAAGCTGTGATCGATCTTGATCCGGTCGATCGGGAAGCGGCGGACATAGTCCAGTGAGGCGAAGGCGGTTCCGAAATCGTCCAGAGCAAGCTTGACCCCAATTTCCTTCAGTTCTTGAATATGGTTCTGCCCCGCGTCGCTGGCCTGAAACAAAACGCTTTCAGTCACTTCAAGGCAGAGGGATGGCGGGGGCAGTCCGGTATCGGCCAGAGCCCGCTTGAGGGTGGTCATGAACAACGAGCTGCCGATCTCGCTGGCGGAAACGTTGACGGAGACCCCCACCGGCCACCCTTCCCGATGCCAATGTGCCGCCTGCTGGCAGGCTTCCCGAAGCACCACGGCGCTCACCCCTGTGATCAGGCGGCTTTCCTGGGCAACATCGAGAAACTCACCCGGA
>DASZFH010000132.1:0-12353 GCA_035939985.1 Candidatus Dormiibacterota bacterium | reverse complement strand
CAGCGGTAGCGCCACCATCAGCAACCTGATCGTGGGTGACACCGCCAACGCCGCCAACTGGTCGATCCAGAACAACCTTCAGGTTGGCAACGTCGAGTACAACGACCGGACCTACACCATGACCAGCATTCCGACCACCCTCCTGGGGGCGCAATGGATCAAGCCGGCGATGGCCTCGAAGACATCGACCGCCAACCCATTGGTGACCTTCACCATCAGCGCCTCGATGACCATTCATGTGGCGGTGGACACCCGGCTGGGCAAGCGCCCCTGGATGGACTCGACCTGGACTGACAGCGCGACCCAGATCGTGGACAGCGAGAGCACCCCCACCCACTACGAGATCTTCCAGAAGACGTTCGCGGCCGGTCAGGTGACGCTTGGGCCCAATGTCGGCTCCGGGTCGAGTTACGCCCAATACCTGGTCATTGCGAAATGATTTGGGGCAGATAACCGGGCTGCGACGAGCCAACCGATAGGTTCACCACGGCCCGGGAACGGATCAGTGCATCTAGGCACAGAAGACCCTGCATCGCGATGTAACATGGCGGACATGAGGACCACAGTCGTACTGGACGATGACGTTGTGGCGGCAATCGAGCAGGTTCGGCGGGAGCGAGATGTGCGGCAAAGTCAGGTCATCAACGAGCTGATACGGGCTGGGCTGAGGGCCAAGCCACAAAGGCCAAGCTTCGTACAGAGATCCGAGCCATTGGGTATCCATATCGATGTGACCAACGTCGCGGAGGCGCACGAGATTCTGGAAGGGCCCGACTCTCACTGATGTTGGTCGATGCCAACATCCTGATATTCGCGGTCGATTCGAGCAACCCATTTCACCTTGCCGCCAAATCGTGGCTCGGCGCCGCCCTCAACGCTGAGACCCGGGTCGGCTTGCCCTGGTCTGCTCTACTTGCTTTCCTCCGCATAGTGACCAATCCACGCGCCTCGAACCGGCCCCTGGCTCCAGGCCAGGCTTGGACATATATTCAAGATTGGCTCGCTTCCGACTTGGTTTGGGTACCCCAGCCGACTCCGCGCCATGCCGACGTACTCGGGTCACTCGTCCAGCGCTACCAGCTCCGAGGCAACCTAATACCGGACGCGGAACTGGCTGCCATCGCGATCGAGCACGGTCTGGCAATCTACTCTGCCGACACGGACTTCGCTCGCTTTTCCGAGATAACGTGGATCAATCCCTTCGATGCAAAGGCCGGACGAATACCAAGCTGACCGTCGCAAGCTGCTGGATTTCATTACCCCCAATATGCAGGCCGAGCGCTGGACCTAGAGCCGGCCCGTGCCTACAATTGTGGTCATGCTGAGAGATACCAAACGAACCTCGGGCGAGGTGCTCCCGCTCCGAGATGTGAAGGCACATTTTTCGGCGTTGGTCGACCAGGTGGAGAGAACCCACCAGCGCATCACGGTGACTCGCAACGGTCGCGCGGCGGCCGTACTGATCAGCCCGGATGACCTGGAGAGCTTGCAGGAAACACTTGAAGTCCTTTCCAGCCCTGACCTTCTGGCGCAACTCTTGGAGTCGAGGGTTGAGATCGACGGCGGGGTGGCTGGGATCCCCTTGGACCAGGTGCGGTCGCCCCGACTAAACGTGGCTGAGCGCAACAATTGGCTGGCCAATGGAGTGTCGAACTAAGCGGGCCGGCGCGTCGTGGCCTTGAGCGTCTGCCCGCGAAAATCGCAGGGGCCGCTCTCGAATTCATGGCTGGGGCGCTGGTTGACGAGCCAACTCGAGTCGGCAAACCCTTACGTCTGGACCGGGTGGGCGAATACACCGCACGGCGAGGATCATGGCGAACCATTTACGCGCTCGACACCGACCGGCACTTAATTCGAATTCTCGCTATCGGCCCCCGATCAGAGGTCTACCGACCTCGGTAGAACTGTCCCAAGGCACATCTAACCAGCAGTACCAATGAAACTGGTGAGGGAATTCGCAAATAAGCGTAGGCTGTGATGATGCTAACCAAGACCGAAGCCGTCTGGCGCCACCTTCTGGTGGCAGCACTTGACGAGGGAAGCCGGCGGACCTCGATCAGCAATATTGCGGAGCAGCTCGGGATCACACCGACAACGATCCACCGCGCGCTGGAACGGCCCCGCGAGATCGGGGCTGTCCGGGGGGGACGGCCCGGGCTGCGTGTGCTTGATCCGAAGCGATTGCTCTTGCTCTGGGCGGGCCGCCGCGACTTGGCCAAAGACATCGTCTACCAGACCCACGTGTCCGGCCCGATGGATTGGATCGAGTCCGGCCTAACCGTCACTGCGATCCCCACGGCTTATACAGCCTTCGTGAGCCGGGCGGGCCGAAACACGGTGGCCGATTATGACCAGGTGGTCGTCTACGCAGACGCGGCGGAGGTCCAGCTGCGTTTCCCACCCCGGCGGGGGCCTGCCAACCTGATCGTGCTCGAGCCCGATCCGTGGCTTGCACGCTACGGGAGGATGGCATCGCTCCCCCAGATGTACGTCGACCTGTTCAACCTGCCCACCTGGCAGGCCCAGCGATTCCTGGATCGCCTCAATCGGGAGGTCATGCTGGGATATGTCGCCTAAGCTGCGCTCCCAGCCATCTCCTGATTTCGTCGAGGGGGTGATGGAACGGTTCACCGCCGAATTCCCGACCGCGGTCCTGATCGGGGGATGGGCCAGCTACCTGCGAACCCGCGCGGACAAGAGCCACGACATCGACGTGATCGTAGACCTGGAGACGCTCGGGTTGCTTGGGTCCCGGTTTGAGATGTCATCCAGCACCCATGTCGGTGGACGCAACTTTCAGTTGGAAGTGGAAGGCGTTGAGGTGGATGTATACCCGACCTTCCAGTCCCGCTTGGGAGCCCTCCTTCACATTCCGGTCGAGGCCTTGGTGGAGCACTCCGAGGTCGTGGGCGGGTTCCGAACCCTGTCACCGGAGGGGCTCTTCGTAGCCAAGATGGCTGCTCTACACGATCGGCCCGACAGCCTACCCGGAGAGAAGGATCGCCGTGAGATCTGGCTGCTTTTGAAGCAGGGCGCGCCGGCTATCGACTACCGGATCGTCTCTGGGATCCTGTCAAGCGCGGGATGGAAACTCGACGACCAGGTCGGGCTGATAGCGGGCACCTTCAACTTCCTGGAAGAGACCGATGTCGTCCGGGCTCGGGATCGCGCCTCACTCCGTAAGATGCGCGAGGTCGCATTGGCCACCGTGCTCCGGTTAGCTGCTGACCGCGGCTTGGAGATCAGCGTGCCTACCCAGGAAGCACCAAAGGTCAATTACCCGCCCCAGCGCCGGCGCTAATCGCCACCTGTAACAAAAGGGGGGGACACCTCCCCGTCGTCCACCTAGTGTTTGAAGTGGCGCTCTCCGGTGAACACCATCGCCACCCCGGCGGCGTCAGCGGCAGAGATCACCTCGGCGTCGCGCACTGACCCCCCCGGCTGGATAACCGCCGTGGCTCCAGCCTTGATCCCCACCTCCAACCCGTCGGAAAACGGGAATAGCGCATCTGACGCCATTACCGATCCATGCGCCTTATCCCCCGCCCGAGCGACCGCGATATGAGCCGCCTCCACTCGGCTCATCTGCCCCGCTCCCACCCCAACCGCCATGAAATCGCGGGCGAGCAGGATGGCATTGGACTTGACGTGCTTGACCGCGGGCCAGGCAAAAGCCAACTGGGCCCACTCGGCTTCCGTCGGCTGGCGCTGGGTCACCACCTGGCACCGAGCTCGATCGAACCCAGACCGGTCCCACTCCTGGGCCAGGAATCCACCTGGAATGGAACGGATGTCGAGGCTGTTGAAGAGCGGCTTGGATGGCCCGCCTTCGAGCAGGCGCAGGTTCTTCTTGGTCTGGAAAATCTCGCGAGCTTCCGGCAGCACCGAAGGAGCGATCACCACTTCAGTGAAGATCGACGTGATCCGCTCGGCGGTGGGGCCGTCGAGAGGTCTGTTCAACGCCACCACTCCCCCAAAGGCGGAGATCTCGTCGCACCTGAACGCCCGATCGTAAGCCTCTTCAACTCCGTCACCCAGAGCTAGGCCACAAGGGTTCATGTGTTTGATGATCGCGGCAGCCGGGACGTCATACTCGCAGACCAGGGCCAGGGCCGCCGCGGCGTCTTGGATGTTGTTGAAGCTCAGCTCCTTGCCCTGCAACTGAACGGCGCCCGCGATCCCCCCCGGGTCCGGTGCGGTGCGATAGAAAGCAGCCTTCTGGTGGGGGTTCTCTCCATAACGCAGGGGCTGGGCCAGAAACCCGGCTACGGCCAGCTCTTCTCCAAAAGGGTCTTCTTCGACGGTTGAGCGAAGCCAGCTGGAGACGAAGCTGTCGTAGGTGGCCGTGTGGGCATAGGCCTCTGCGGCCAGACGACGTCTGAATTCGACCGTACCGCCATCGTCCTTGAGGGCAGCCAGCACTTGTGAATAGCGCTCGGGCCTAACCACAACCAATACGCCCTCATGGTTCTTGGCGGCCGCTCGGACCATGGCCGGCCCGCCGATGTCGATGTTCTCAACAATCCGATCGAAGTCAGATCCAGGCCGGGTGACAGTGGCCACAAACGGGTAGAGGTTGACGCAGAGCAGGTCGATGAGGTGAAGGCCGTTGGCCTCCAGTGCCGCCAGGTGTTCCGGTTTGTCACGACGCGCCAGGAGCCCGCCGTGGACCCCGGGGTGGAGAGTCTTAACCCGTCCATCCATGATCTCGGGGAAACCGGTCAGATCGGAAACCGAACTGGCTGCCAGACCAGCATCGTGAAGGGCATGCTTGGTGCCGCCAGTCGAATAGATGACAAAGCCCAGGTCGATCAGGCCCTGGGCGAAATCGACCAAGCCACTCTTATCTGAGACCGATAGGACGGCTCGCTGGGTCATTACCCCTCCGACTCGCGGGTGGTTTCCTCAGGGCGGAGGATCAATCGATCACCCTCCCGTTGGACACGCCCCGACGCGACCAGACGCACGGCCTCGGGCAGGATACGGTGTTCTTCCACCTGGATCCGCGCGTGCAGGGTCTCCACCGTATCTCCGGGCAAAACCGGAACCGACGCTTGAAGGAGGATCGGGCCGGTATCGACCACGGCATCGCAGTAGTGGACGGAGCAGCCAGTCACCTTGACTCCGGCGGCCAGGGCCAGATCCACGGCGTGCATGGTCCCCCCAAAGGCCGGAAGCAAGGATGGGTGAATGTTGAGCACCAGATCGGGGTAGGCATGGACGATGGCGGGGTCCAACACGCGGTCATACCCAGCCAGGACGATCATTTCCACTCCCTTGCTCTGGAGCCAAGCAAGCATCGCCAGATCACGCTTTTGACGAGATCCATAGTCACGCTGGACGAACTCCCCGAGCGGAATGCCACTCTGACGGGCAAATTCGGCCGCGCCACACTCGGGCCGGTTGGTCACCACCGCGACCACGTCCAATCCGTCCGCCACCAGGGCCCGCAGATTGGACCCTTTACCCGACGCCAGAACGCCGAGTTTCATGGGATGAAGCGAATGCGGTCGGGCCGACTGTCGGCCTCCACCTCGCCGATCGCGAAAAAGCCGTGCTCCGCAACTTTGGCCACATCGCCCTGAGCCACCACGAGGATCATGCCCAGTCCCATGTTGAAGGTGCCGAACATCTCGTCGCGAGAGACGTCACCCCGGTCGGCGATCAATCGGAACAACGGCGGCACCTCCCAGGAGCCGAGATCCACTCGAGCGCTCAGGCCATCGGGAATCACCCGCGGCAGGTTGTCTCTCAACCCCCCGCCGGTGATGTGGGCCGCACCCTTCCAGAAGGGCCTCAACCGCTGCAGCTCGGCAAGATAGCAGCGGTGCGGCTCGAGCAGGACCTGCCCGAGTGGAGCCCCCAGCTCCGGGAATACGTGACTCATAGGAACGTCCTCAAACACCTGCCGCACCAACGAGTAACCGTTGGTATGCAAGCCCGAGGAGGGGATTCCCATGAGAATGTCGCCGGCGCTCACCTTGGTGATATCTGGAGCCTGATTCGGCTCGACCAGGCCAACGATGAATCCGGCCAGATCGTAGTCACCCAAGGCGTACATACCCGGCAACTCCGCCGTCTCGCCACCGAGCAATGCACAGGAAGTCGCCCGACAAGCGTCGGTGATACCCCCGACGACCGCTGAGAAGACCTCCTCCTCCAGTCGCCCGGTGGCGAAATAATCGAGCATGAACAGGGGCTTGGCGCCGGCGGTGGCGATGTCATTGACACAGTGGTTGACGAGGTCCTGGCCAATCCCACGGTGGCTGCCGGCCGCAATCGCCACCTTGATCTTGGTCCCCACCCCGTCGGCGCTGGCCGCCAGGTAGGAACCGCCAGGAAGTTCGAAGAGGCCGGCAAAGGGCCCCACACCACTGGCCACGCCCTTTCCATGGGTGGCCTCGATCGCTGGACGCATGGCTTCCAGCATCTTGGCGTATGCCTCGATGTTGACGCCGGCCGCAGCGTAGGAGAGACCTTCAGCAGGGAGTTTCAAAGACATCGACCTCAGTTGGGTACTGGAATTTGTTCCATCTGGAATTTATCCATTTCGAGCTGTTGCGGTACCGCGACCGGGTAGGACCCATCGAAACAAGCCCGACAGAACTCATCAATGGTCCCCCTTCCTACCGCCTTCATCAGTCCGGGAATGGTCAGATAGGCCAGCGAATCAGCTCCCACGAAGGCCCGGACCTCCTCGACTGTGCGGTTGGCAGCGATCAGTTCCTTGGAACTGCCGATGTCCACTCCCATGAAACAGGGGAATCTCATCGGCGGGCTGGAGATGCGCATGTGGATCTCCTTGGCCCCGGCCGAGCGAAGCACGTTGATGATCCGGCGCGAGGTCGTACCCCGGACGATGGAATCATCAACGACCACCACTTTCTTGCCCGCGATCGAGCGGCGCAGAGGGTTCAACTTGAGAACCACCCCTGCCTCACGCAGGGACTGGTCCGGCTGAATGAAGGTCCGGTTGATGTAGCGGCTCTTGATCAGACCCTCCCGGAACGGAATTCCCGACTGTTCGGCAAATCCGATCGCGGCCGGGGTCCCCGAGTCGGGCAGAGCAAAGACCATGTCGGCCTCAGCGGGAGCTTCGATGGCCAGTTCTTTGCCCATGCGAATCCGCGCCTCTTCCAATTCGCAGTTCTTGAGAACCGAATCCGGGCGGGCAAAATAGATGAACTCGAACACGCACATCGCGTGTTTGGAGCTGGGCTGAAAGATGATGCTGCGCAGCCCGTGCTGATCCATGATCACCATCTCTCCCGGCTGAACCTCACGCACGAAGGTGGCCTGGACGGTGTCAAGGGCGCAGGTCTCGGAGGCGAAGACGTGCGCTGGCTGGCCATCCCGAGGGATGTAGCCGACACATAAGGGCCGGAAACCATAGGGATCCCGAAGCGCGATCACTTCCCGAGCGGTGATGATGCCGCAGGAATAGGCTCCGATCACCCGGGCGAAGGCCCGCTTGACACAGTCCTCCCAGGTCTTGCCGTGGGTGTTCTCCAAAAGGCGAGCCATCACCTCGGTGTCATGGCTGCTCTCGAAGACCACCCCTGTGGCCTCCAGTTCCTTACGCAGCGAGATCGCATTCAGTAGGTTGCCGTTGTGAGCGATGGCGCCAGGGCCCAAAGTTGGGTGGCGGAACGGCACCGGGTGGGCGTTCTCGCGAGTGCTTGAGCCCGTGGTCGAGTATCGACAATGCCCCAGGGCGGCCACACCCTGGAGGTCGGATAGAGCCTCAGGTGAAAAGACCTGGGCCACCAAGCCCATCTCCCGGTGGGTACGAACACTGGTCCCGTCCGCAACCGCGATACCCGACGACTCCTGACCTCGATGCTGGAGGGCGAAGAGTCCGAAATAGGTCAGGTTGGCCACATCGACACCCGGGGCGTGGATCCCGAAGATGCCACACATCAGGCCTGCACCAGAGCGCCATCGTAGGCCGTTTTCATGTCTTCCAAGCTCAATCTCAACTGGCTCTCGATCTCCAGCCGATCTCCTCCCGCCATTCCCAGCAATTGGACCTCGACATGGTGACGTCGAGCCAGAGTCTGAAGCTCGGGCATGGCCCGGGATGGGGCACTGACCACAAACCTTCCCTGTGACTCGCCAAACCAGACCGAATCCAGGCGGACATCATGCTCCCCCCGCATCTGGGGGCAGGTGACCCCGAGGCCGCAGTGCATACAGCACTCCGCCAAAGCCACCAGCAATCCGCCCTCGGAAACGTCGTGAGCGGAGCGGACATAACCCAGACCGATGGCATCGAGGATGAACTTTTGGACCGCCTTCTCGCCCACCAGATCCAGCGCGGGCGGGGGTCCGGCCACCTGACCATGCTCGATCTTGAGGTATTCGGATCCGCCCAGATCGTTGCGGGTGGTGCCAACCAGAAGTACGAAGTCCCCCGCCTCCTTGAACCCGATCGATACGGCCTTGCGATAGTCATCGATCAGCCCGACCATGCCAATCACGGGAGTCGGGTGAATCGAAACCGGTCCCTGGGCAGTGTCACTCTCGTTATAAAGGCTGACGTTGCCGCTGACGACCGGAACTTCCAGGGCCCGGCAGGCCATCGCGATACCCGCCACCGCTTCCTCAAGCTCCCAGAACACCTCGGGCACGTCCGGATTGCCGAAGTTGAGGCAGTCGGTCACCGCCAGCGGCCTGGCGCCGGTTGCCACGATGTTGCGGGC
Organism: Candidatus Dormiibacterota bacterium; assembly: GCA_035939985.1. Classification (GTDB taxonomy): domain Bacteria; phylum Chloroflexota; class Dormibacteria; order Dormibacterales; family Dormibacteraceae; genus DASZFH01. The sequence goes on along the minus strand of DASZFH010000132.1, from coordinate 3,651 downwards.
GGCCTCGGCGACCGCGATCTGGGCACCGACAAATGGATCTAGGTGACAGTAGCGAGCGTTGCAGTCGGTGGTGAGGGCAAGCGCTCGATAGCTGCCGAGAATCCTGACAAGGGCCGCGTCCGCACCCGGTTCAATCACGGTCGAACTACCAACCATGTGATCGTAGCGGCGAAAGATCGGTCGCCGGCTGCCGAGGTTGGGACTGCCCAAAAGGCGAAGTAGGACCGACCCTGGATCGGCGGGCAAAGGCAGCTTGGCCAGATCAAGCTGCGGCCGCGGCGCCGGCTTCCGGGAAACCGGGTGCCGCTCCGGAACGCCCTCGGTCAGCACTTCGATCGGGATTCGAGCCATGATCTCAGCCCCGTCGGTCACCTCGAAGATGCCGTCGTCGGTGACCTCTCCGATCACCTCAGCCTCCAGGTCCCAACGGGCGAAGATCCGCTCGATCTCCGCCTCACGGCCCGCCTTGACCACGACCAACATGCGCTCCTGGGATTCGGAGAGCATCACCTCGTAGGGCGTCATCCCCTTCTCACGGCGGGGAACCTTAGCCACATCGACTCGGACTCCAGCATTGCCGCGAGCCGCCGCTTCGGCAAGCGACGAGGTCAACCCGGCGGCGCCAAGATCTTGCAGTCCAACCACCGCCGGATGAGTGACCAGGGCCAAGCAGGCCTCCATCACGCACTTCTCCAGGAAGGGGTTTCCCACCTGTACCGCGGGACGGCGCTCCTCACTCGAATCGTCGAGCTCAACCGAGGCAAAGGACGCTCCATGAATGCCGTCTCTTCCCGTCTGGGACCCGACCAGCATCAGCTTGTTGCCTGAACCCTCGGCTTTGGCGCGCTGCAGTTGATCGATCCGGACCAGCCCCACGCACATGGCATTGACCAAGGGGTTGCCGATGTAGCACTCATCGAAGTACACCTCGCCGCCCACAGTGGGAATGCCGATGCAATTGCCGTAACCGCCAATGCCGGCCACCACGCCTTCGAAGTGGCGCCGGCTGTCGGGCAAGGGCCCAAAGCGCAAGGAGTCAAGCAGAGCGACGGGGCGGGCGCCCATGGCGATGATGTCACGGAGAATCCCTCCCACTCCGGTGGCCGCGCCTTCATAGGGCTCGATCGCGGAGGGATGATTGTGCGATTCGATCTTGAAAACGGCTGCCCAGCCGTCGCCGATGTCGACCGCCCCAGCGTTTTCACCTGGGCCCTGGATCACTCCGACCCCAGTGGTGGGGAGGCGGCGGAGGAGCGGTTTGGAGGTCTTGTAGGAACAGTGCTCCGACCACAGGACACCTGTCATTCCCAGTTCGAGATCGTTGGGGTCACGACCCAGGCGCTGAACGATCAGCTGATATTCGGCCGCGGTGAGGGCAACCTCGCGCAGCTTCTTGGGATCGATGGTCACGGCCATTAAGCGGTCAAAACCTTGATGCTCGCCGCCGCCACCGATTGGAACATGAGCAGGCCATCCACTCCGCCCAACTCTTGTTCCCCGGCCCGCTCGGGATGGGGCATCATGCCCAGGACATTGCCGGCCTCGTTGACGATCCCCGCAATGTTGTGAACGGATCCGTTGGGATTGGCGCTCGGAACCACCAGGCCCTCGGCGGTGCAATAACGCAGAGCGACCTGGCCGTTGCGTTCCAGATGGCTCAGAGTGGCAGCGTCGGCGAAGTAGGAGCCATCGTTATGGGAGATGGGAATCCTCAGCACCTGCTGAGCCTTGGCCTTGGCCGTGAATGCGAGATCGGTTCGCTCCACTACAAGGTTGGTCCATTCGCAGCGGAATTGGGTGACCGAGTTGCGAGTCAATGCGCCCGGCAGAAGTCCGCTCTCGCAGAGCACCTGGAAGCCATTACAGATCCCCCAGACCAGGCCTCCACGCTGGGCAAACTCGATGACCGCTTCCATGACAGGCGAAAAGCGAGCGACGGCGCCGGGCCGGAGATGGTCGCCATAGCTGAACCCGCCTGGGAGGACAACACAATCGCACCCTTTGAGGTCGCGATCCTTGTGCCACAGATATTCGGTTTGGGCTCCCAAGACGCGCTCAACGATCCAGGCGCAATCCCGATCCGACCATGTCCCAGGAAAGACGACGATGCCAAACTTCATTGGCAGGGGACCCCCATCGTCACGCGGGCGACAACTCCAGATCGAAACGGAAATCCTCGATCACGTGATTGGCCAGGAGCTTGGTGCACATCTCCTCGACCCTGGCTCGGGCGCTGACCTCATCGGCAGCGTCCAAACGCATTTCGATGTACTTGCCCACCCGAACTTGGCCGATTTCGTCGAAGCCCAACGAGCGCAACCCGTGCTCCACCGTCAGCCCTTGGGGGTCGTTGACCACTGCCTTCAGCGTCACGATCACGCGAGCCAGGCCGCTCATACGCGCTCCGGCTTGGGAAACAACGGCTGCCCCGTCACTGCTTGATAGGCGTAGAGATAGCGGTCTCGAGTCTGGTCGAGGATCGACACGGGCAGCTCGGGTGGCGACGACTCTCGGTCCCAGCCCGACTGGCTCAGCCAGTCCCGGACAAACTGCTTGTCGAAGGATGGCGGGGCCGACCCCGGGCGGTAGCCCTCGAGGTCCCAGTAGCGGGAACTGTCGGGGGTCAGGGCCTCGTCGATGAGGATCAGGTCCTGGCCGATCTGGCCGAATTCGAATTTGGTATCGCACAGGATCAGCCCCTTGGGCTCAACCGTCTCGACGGCGAATGCATAAAGCGCGAGGCTGGCTTCCTTGAGGCGCAGGGCCAGATCCGCCCCAACCTGATCCTCCAATTCCTTGTAGGTGATATTGCGATCATGCCCTGAATCCTCCTTGGTGGCCGGAGTGAACATCGGGGCCGGGAGCTTCTGGCTCTCAACCATTCCCGCTGGCAACTTCTCTCCGGCCAGGGTCCCCTGTTGCTTATATTCCTCCCAACCACTGCCCGCCAGGTAACCGCGCACCACGCACTCGACATCGATGCGTCGGGCTTTGCGGACGATCATTATCCGTCCGATCAGGTCGTGGTTCGAACGCAGACTTTCAGGCAGGTCAGGCATCATGCCCGAAACCAAGTGATTGGGTTGGAAATTGTCAGTCTGCAGGAACCACCAAATGGAGAGCTGGGTCAGAACTTTGCCGCGGTCCGGAACCCCGTTGGGCAATACATGGTCGTAGGCGCTGATGCGATCCGTGGTCACCATCAGGAGGTGATCGTTATCGATCACATAGGTGTCTCTGACCTTGCCCTTGCCGTAAAGCTCAAGGTCGAGGTTGGTTTCGTTCAGTGCCGGTCCTGGCTTCATGCGCCTACTCCCGAGTTTGTTGCTAATCCCAGCCGATCGAAGGCCAGATCGATATGTTCGAGGCCCGCCTCGGGATCGAAACAAGCGTCCAGCCGCCCCGATCCCAGAGCCATAACCGCCGGTTCGAGCTCAAGCAGACTTCGGAAGTTGCCATTTTCATCGAGTGCCCGGTGGGCCGCGCTCTGAACGATCTTGTAAGCGTCCTCGCGGCTCATTCCGAACTCGACCAGAGCCAACAGCACCCGTTGCGAAAAGACCACCCCGCCCCCCATGGTGAGGTTGCGAGCCATCCTCTCCGTCCTGACCTCCAGCCCGCCCAGCACGCGGCCCATCGTAAGCGCCATAT
>DASZFH010000131.1:0-4452 GCA_035939985.1 Candidatus Dormiibacterota bacterium | reverse complement strand
GACCGGGACCATTGGCTTGATGATGGATTGCGATACCACCGGAATCGAGCCGGATCTGGCTTTGGTCAAATACAAGAAGTTGGTCGGCGGCGGACTCCTCAAGATAGTCAACAACACCGTTCCCGGCGCCCTCCGCAAACTGGGCTACGACGACCAAGAGGTCAGGGCAATTATCGAATTCATCGACGAGCACGACACCATCGAAGGCGCTCCACACCTCCTGGATGATCACCTCAAGGTGTTCGATTGCGCTTTCAAGCCATTGAATGGGGTGCGGTCGATCGCCCCCATGGGCCACGTACGCATGATGTCGGCCGTTCAGCCTTTTATCAGCGGCTCACAGTCCAAGACCGTGAACATGCCCACCGACGCGACCGTGGAGGATATCGAGCAGACCTACGTCGAGTCCTGGAGACTGGGCTTGAAGTGCATTGCCATCTACCGGGATGGCTGCAAGCGCTCCCAGCCGCTGTCGACCTCAACCGACAAGGCTCGAGAGGCCAAGGAGGCTAGCGATACCGCGCTGGCAGAGATGCCTGTGGCCGTCCGGCGCCGTCTTCCGGACGAACGCCGATCGATCACCCACAAATTCGACATTCAGGGTCACGAAGGCTATATCACAGTCGGTCTATACGATGACGGGACCCCCGGAGAGATTTTCCTGACCATGGCCAAGGAAGGCTCAACGATCTCCGGATTGATGGATGCCTTCGCGACCCAGACTTCAGTTGCGCTCCAATACGGGGTGCCCCTGCGAGACATGGTGGCCAAGTTCAGCCACATGAGGTTCGAGCCGTCAGGCTTCACCAAGAACCAGGAGATTCCGATCGCCAAGTCTCTGGTCGATTACATCTTTAGATGGCTGGCCAGCCGATTCCTGCCGCTTGAGGAGCAGGATGCGGTGGGCATCATCAGGCGCGAGTTGCCCCCCCCCGCTCCCGTAGCTGACAACGCCCCTCGGGGCGCCAGATTGACGCCAGTGGCGGGCCCCTCGGCCACAGTTGATCAGCCCATTGAACTGAGGGTGGTCGCCAAAACCAACGGCCATGGCAATGGCCAGAAGGTGACGTTCGTGGTTGACACCGACGCTCCCGCGTGCTCAGAATGTGGAGCGATCACGGTCCGCTCGGGGGCTTGTTATAAATGCATGAATTGCGGGGCAACGACCGGCTGCAGCTAGAAGAGCATTACGATTGACCAATCTCTCTCCTCCCCCGGGTTCCAGCAGCAGGCTGGAGCCCGGGGGTTTCTCTTGCGTGTTAGATGTCCGATAGCTGGGTATGATCAGAGTCCCGTTGGACTGAGGGCATAACGTGCGCGTTGCCCAATAGCAATTCCATAGGGACCCCGCGTCCATTGAGGTAGCCCAGAGGCCCCACCCATAGGGTGATCGGTTCGGGAACTGGAAAACCTTTGGCAGGGGACCCACCTGACATGTTCAGGACAACCCACGCCCTTGGTCCAACGGGCCAGCTCAAGGAGTATTGGTATCAAATGACCACAGTCCTAGAAATTCAGCGCTTTAAGCGGGAAGGACGCCGCTTCGCGATGTTGACCGCCTACGATGCCACCACGGCACGGCTACTGGACCAAGCCGGAATTCCAATCTTGCTGGTTGGCGACACACTGGCCATGGCCGTTCTCGGCCACTCCACGACCCTCCCTGTGACCCTGGAGGCGATGATTCACCACACCGCAGCCGTCGCGCGGGGGAATACCAACGCCATGATCGTGGGAGATCTTCCTTTCATGAGCTATCAGATCTCCACCGAACAGGCGGTGGAGTCCGCCGGCCGCATGCTCAAGGAAGGTGGAGCCCACGCGGTCAAGCTTGAAGGAACTCACTCTTTGGAGGCCGTGGAACGGTTGACGTCGATTGGCATCCCCGTGATGGGCCACGTCGGGCTTACTCCCCAGTCAGTCCATCAGGTGGGGGGCTTCAAAGTTCAGGGTCGGAGCGAATTGGACGCTGATCAAATCAAAGCGGACGCCCTCGCACTGGAACGAGCGGGCGCTTTCAGCGTGGTCTTGGAGGCCCTGCCGTCCGGTCTTGCGCAGGAGATCACTCGCCTTCTGACCGTGCCCACGATCGGTATCGGAGCTGGCCCCCACTGTGATGGTCAGGTATTGGTGATCAACGATCTTCTCGGGCTAACCTCCGGACACCTGCCTCGCTTCGTCAAACCGTACGCCGACCTTAGCTCAGTGATCACCAGGGCTGTCCAGGATTTTGCCTCAGAGGTTGCGAGTGGGGAATTCCCAGATCCTAGCCATTCCTACACGTCCAGCCCGAGCCCCAAGAAAGATGCCGAAACCTAGGAGCCTCCTAGCCGAAGATCGCGTCCACCGCATGCGGGCTCGGAGTGGGGATCTGGTCGAACTTACACTCAGCGGGAGGCTTGTCGGGACGCCAACGCATGAATCTGGTGGCATGCCGGAACCGGTGACCGCCCTGGAGCTTGTCGTAGGCCACCTCACAGGTCAGTTCCGGCCTCAGAGACTCCCAATTGGTCTCCTTGCCGTCCTTACCCCGTGACCATCGGCTGAGGCCTCCCGGCGCCCGACCTTGGGCGATTCCCGAGTCACCCCGCATCGGTTCCAGTAAATCCAATAGCTGCCGCTTTTCGGCCGCACTGAACGAGGAGGTGTGACCAACGTAGTGCAGCTCGCCCATGTCGTCATAAAGACCAAGCAGAAGCGATCCAAGAGCGGTTCCATCGGTGCTCCAGCGAAAACCGATGACAACACAATCCGCGGTCCGCTCATGTTTGACCTTGATCCAGGCCCGCTTGCCGGGAATGTACGGCTGTTCCCAATTCTTGGCCATAACGCCGTCCAACCCGGCACCCTCGAAGAGTTCGAACCACCGCACGGCCTGCGCTCGATCTGAGGTCCGGGGGGTGAGATTGATCCCACCGCTGACTCCGCTCAAGGCTGACTCCAACTCGGCCCGGCGCTCTCTCAGCGGTAACCCTCTGAGGTCCCTACCACCACGAGCCAGCAGGTCGAACGCCACGTAGGCAGCTGGAGTCTTATGGCTCAACATCAAAACCCGAGAGTCTGCCGGGTGAACCCGCTGCAGCAAGGCATCGAAATCCAACCCTTCTGGGCCGATCACGATAACCTCGCCATCCAGCACCAGGCTCTGTTCACCCAGCCGCCCGAGAGCGGCCACGATTTCGGGGAAATACCTGGTCATCGGCCGGGCCCCGCGACTGATCAAAGTGATCTCAGCCCCCACCCGGTGGGCGATGACCCTGAACCCATCCCACTTTGGTTCGTAATCCCAGTGATCACCTTCGGGGAGTTCAGGCATTGCGGTCGCGAGCATCGGCTCCATATCGATTGGAATCGTCAAGCTCAATCCTGTGAGATTGACACACTTCTGGCCCTTGGTGGCGACAGTGAGAAACGACGGACCAGCAGCCATCAAGGCAATCACGTTCACAGCGTCTAGATCTTGTGGTTGTCCAAAAGCTGTGCTACCATATGTTTGAGCCGTAAGTCTAGCTGAATTGAAACACACGCCCCACCCCAGCTTGGAAGCCCGCCATTCGGCGGGCTTCCTCATTTCTAGCCCAATCCCGACGAACCAGAGCTCGGGTACTTCAGCGGAACACCTCCACCTGAACAGCGTGCCCAGGCACGCTCGCGAGCGCCGCGTCGCACGTAATAAGGGGCACCTGCAGGATCTCGGAAAGGGCGATGAAAGCCGCGTCATACGCCGTCAGGTTGTGACGAAGCTCCCATATCCGATCCATCAGGTTGACGTGCGGATATCGAACTATCGTCAGTTCGACAAAGTCGCCGCGAGCGTCAGCCGCGCGATCCTCGCTGAGTTGTCCTTTCATGGTTAACCGACGCAGCGCATGCAGCAGCTCGATGTCGATAAGGTGTGGCGCGTGCAAGTCACCATCATCCGCCAAGCGCTCATTGAGATCCGACGGCCCTGGTTGACCAATCAGCGCGGCCAGAACGGCAGAGGTATCGACGACCAGTATGGCCTTACGGCCGGTCTCGGCCAGATCGAACGGCTGAGACGATGTGGGCGACCGGTGCACCCCCGGCTCGCGTCCGAGCGCGAGCCAAGAGATCGGCGACCGGCGGCCGATCGGCCACTCGCTCCAATTCAGCCAGCGCGAACTCGGACAGTGAAACACCGGCGGCCGCGGCTCGCACTGTGAGCGCCCGGTGCACACCCTCGGGAACGTGCCGAATCTGAATCGTCTTCACGTTCCGAGGATAGCAGTTTGCATGCCACACACCCAGACTGCATGCAAACGCCGCCCAGAGTTGGCGCTGGTTCAAGATTCCAATCCGGGCAACAGAAATATGGTCGGGCGGGCGAGATTCGAACTCGCGATCTCCTGGTCCCAAACCAGGCGCTTTGCCGGGCTAAGCTACCACCCGTCCTGACACAGGCCTGCCGGGGCACGACTGTGGGGAGATATG
>DASZFH010000130.1:0-2895 GCA_035939985.1 Candidatus Dormiibacterota bacterium | reverse complement strand
CGAACGGCCAGAGTAGTCCACTCGCTTGCCGAGCAGGTTCTGACGGAACCGGCCTTGCTTGCCTTTGAGCATGTCGCTGAGCGACTTGAGCTTGCGGTTACCGGTGCCGGTGATGGCGCGGCCGCGGCGCCCATTGTCGATCAGGGCGTCGACGGCTTCCTGAAGCATCCGCTTCTCGTTGCGAACGATGATCTCAGGCGCCCCCAACTCAAGCAGTCGCTTGAGCCGGTTGTTGCGGTTGATAACCCGCCGATACAGGTCATTGAGGTCGGAGGTCGCAAAACGACCACCATCCAGCTGCACCATCGGGCGCAGCTCGGGCGGGATCACGGGCAGCACTTCCAGAACCATCCAGGTTGGGCTGGCGGATGACTTGCGGAAATCTTCCGCCACCTTCAAACGCTTGATGGCCTTTTGCTTGCGCTGGCCACTGGTGGTGCGCGACTCCTCGCGCAGCTTGAGGGCTTCGGCGGTCAGGTCGAGCTGGCCGAGCAGCTCTCGAACCGCCTCGGCGCCAATGCTGGCCTTGAAAGCCTTGCCAAACTTTTCAACATAATCCCGATACTGGGTGTCGGTCAGGATCTGCTTGACGTGCAGTCCCTCCAACTCCTCACGGGTGGTGACGATCTGAGCCTGGAGCAGTTCGAGGTCTCCCTCCAGCCCGGCCCGCCCCTCTCGGGTGGCCTCGGCGATCTCCTCATCCATAGCCTTGGTGGCCGCCTCGAGGCGAGCCCGCTGCTGCTCCTGGGAGGACCTGACATCGGCCTCCAGGCGCTCCATCTTCTCCTGGACCTTGCGCAGGACGACCCCGGCCATCTCCTCGGCCACGATCTCGCCCTTGGCGACAACGATCTCCTCGTCCTCGTCCGCACCGACGACCATGTTCTTCTTGGCCTTGGCCCCGACGCCACCCTTGATAGTTTCCTGCAGGGTCTGGCCCTGCACGGTCAGCTGGTTGACCGCGTGCTCGTATTCAGTCTCTAGCCGGGCGACTTCGGTTGCGACCTCGACCTTGAGGGTCGCGATCTGGTGCTCGTGGCTGGCCCGAATGTCTGACGCCTTGCCTTCGACATCCGAACGAAGGCGTGTGGCCCGATCGTCGGTCTCGATGGTGAGGTTGCCCAGCATGTCAGCACGCAGGTCCTCATTGACGTGGGTGACGATGTAGTTGGCGAAGTAGAGAATCTTCTCCAGGTTCCGGGGAGACATGTCTAGCAACAGCCCCATCCGGCTCGGGATCCCCTTGAAGTACCACACGTGACTGACCGGGGAGGCCAGCTTGATGTGGCCCATCCGCTCCCGGCGAACCTTGGATCGGGTCACTTCGACTCCGCACTTGTCGCAGATGATGCCCTTGTAGCGATATCGCTTGTATTTGCCACAATGGCACTCCCAGTCGCGGGTCGGCCCGAAGATGCGCTCGCAGAAGAGGCCGTCCCGTTCCGGCTTCAAAGTCCGGTAGTTGATCGTCTCCGGCTTGGTGACCTCACCATGAGACCAGCTCAAGATGGTGTCCGGAGACGCCAATGACAGCCGTAGGGCATCGAAGTTCTCTAGCTTTAGCAACTCTCTCGTTCCCTCAAATGGTTTCCGTACAACGTCGTTTGGGCGGTGGCGGCGAGACGCATCCCACCGGTCGTAAATATGTTCATCCGGCTATTCCATCGGCTCATCGAGCTCGTCGCGCTCGAGGTTGATACCGAGGTCCAGGGGCAATTCAGGAACGTCCTCGTCCGAGAGCACGATCTGACGCTCATCCTCACTCAAAATTTGCACTCCAAGGGCCAGCCCCTCGAGCTCCTTGACCAACACCCGGAAGCTCTCCGGAATGCCGGCTTCGAGCGTGTTGTCACCCTTGACGATGGCCTCGTAAGCCTTGACCCGACCAACAATATCGTCGGATTTGACGGTCAGGATTTCCTGGAGAACGTGGGCCGCGCCATACGCCTCCAGAGCCCATACTTCCATCTCGCCGAATCGCTGGCCTCCGAACTGAGCTTTGCCTCCCAGCGGCTGCTGGGTGACCAGGCTGTAAGGGCCAGTGGAACGGGCGTGAATCTTGTCCTCGACCAGGTGGGCCAGCTTCAACATGTAGACGCAGCCCACCGTGACCGGCGCCTCGAACTCCTCGCCGCTGCGACCGTCGCGCAGGATGGCCTTACCGTCGCGAGGCAGACCAGCCCTTTCCAACTCATCTTGAATGGCGGTGATCGGTGCCCCATCGAATACGGGGGTCTGAATCTTGTAGCCAAGGACCTTGGCAACCCAACCCAGGTGGGTCTCCAGCACCTGCCCCAAGTTCATTCGGCTGGGCACGCCCAGCGGGTTGAGCACGATCTCGACCGGAGTGCCGTCGGGCAGGAAGGGCATGTCCTCGTCCGGCAGAATCCGGGCCACGACACCCTTGTTGCCGTGACGCCCGGCCATCTTGTCGCCGGCGGAGATCTTTCGCTTCTGGGCCACATAGACCCGGACCAGCTCGTTGACTCCGGGACTGAGCTCATCCTTGTTCTCGCGGCTGAAGACCTTGACGTCGACCACGATGCCGCGCTCCCCGTGGGGAACCCGCAGGCTTGAGTCACGAACTTCGCGAGCCTTCTCACCGAAGATGGCTCGAAGCAAACGCTCCTCAGCCGACAGCTCAGTCTCCCCCTTGGGGGTGATCTTGCCGACCAGGATATCGCCGGGGTGGACCTCTGCTCCGATGTAGACGATGCCTCGGTCGTCGAGGTTACGAAGCGCGTCGTCCGCCACATTGGGAATGTCACGGGTGATCTCTTCGGCGCCCAGCTTGGTTTCCCGGGCTTCGATTTCAAATTCTTCGATGTGGATCGAGGTGTACTTGTCCTGCTTGACAATCGACTCGGCGAGCAGGATGGCGTCCTCGAAGTTGTA
>DASZFH010000129.1:0-1690 GCA_035939985.1 Candidatus Dormiibacterota bacterium | reverse complement strand
ACCCCCTGGGCCTTGGCTGTAGCGATGTCCTGAGCTCGGGCCGCCTGAATGTTGGGCCCTGTCAAGTCCTCGAACTGCACTCCCTGAGACTGGAGTCCCTTGGAGACCCCGGTGCTGTAGCCACCGGCGTTGGTGACCTTGAGCTTGACGTTGGAGGGAAGCGGCTGTCCAGCTCGAACCGCCGCCAGGGCGGTCTGAAGGTTTTGAAGCACCTGGGGCTGATTGGGACTGGCGGGTTGGGCAGAGATGGTCGCTATGGCATCGACCAGGCCGGCCTCGAGGTTGGAGCTGATTGCGGTCGCCGAGCGCACCGTGGAGAGGCGACCGGAGGCCTTGTTATCGATCAGCCAGGTCTCTCCATTGGTGGGGTTGTAGGAGACCCCGTCGAAGCCATGCTCGGTGAGCCCGTGGCCGCCGGGGCCCCCGGGGCCGGCGTAAAACTCGTGGCCCTGCTGGCCCAAGGCGAAAGCCATGTCTCGCTCCCCCATGGCTCCTCCAGCATGGGCCGCGGTCATTCGAGTCACCTGTTGGGAGAGGGGTGGAAGACTCGAGCTCTGGCTGTCGCCCGAACTAACGGCAGCCGCTGTGGTGGTGCCCGGAGTGAAGCCCGGATCGCAGACCATTGGGATCGGACACTGGCCCTGATCGCCACCATCGGCCCGCTGCGCCGTCTGGGTTTGATCGGTTCTTGGCCCCTGCCCACCGGCACTGGCGTCCACGCCGCCGTCCGGACCCGTGGAGCTGCTTCGGCGGGTGACTTCGGCCTCGATCTCTCGCATGTACGAAATCCCCGCCGCGTGATCGTCTCCCTCTGGGTGATCATTGATCCATTGCTGGGTCATCTGGTACTCGTTCTGGAGCTGGCCGTCGTCGAGACTGGTGAGGTCCTTTTCGGCCATCCGCCCCACGCCACCAGCGGAGCTTGCGGCCGAGGTGACTGGAGCCGCAGCTTGACCTTGGCCGCCGGCCTCTGCCTGCGCCTCACCCCGGGCCGTCGGAGGCATCACACCAAGAGAACTACGGCCCGATCGTTGGAGCACATGCATTAACTCGTGGGCGATCACCGTGCGGCCGGCCTGAGAGTTGGGTGCGTACTGGCCCGGGCCGAAAACGACGTGGTTACCCAGGGTATAGGCCTTGGCGTTGACAGCCTGAGCTGAACGCGCCGCCCGCCCGTCGCGGTGGATCCGCACCTCGCCCAAGGGGCGACCGAGCCGAGCTTCCATAGCCGCTCGAAGCCCCGGATCGATCGCCTCGCCAGCCTCCTCTACTACCGATCGGACACCGTCCTGCGGGCTGGGTCCGGTCTGGCGCTTGAGCAGGTTGCCCAGAGCCTGGTTCCCAGGACCGGCTGGGGACCGCTGGGCCTGGGGGCTTGGGGACGAACGCTCGGCGAGGGCGGTGTCTGAAGTTGGACTGGACTGGCGAGCAAACCTCATGGTGAGTCGCGGAAACAGTACGCCACAAGCTGGTCGAAGAACTGTCGCCAAGGCTGGGGATCAAGCACTTTCGAATCCAGCGCCCGAAAGTATTCGTCGCGCCTTTGGTGGCAGTAAAGGCCCGGATCCATCAGAAGGGCATAGCCGCCCCGGGTCAGCATCCAGCTGGCCACACATCGAGCCACCCGGCCGTTGCCATCGGCAAACGGGTGAATCTGTGTAAAACGATGGTGCAGCCAAGCCGCTTCCAC
>DASZFH010000128.1:0-4712 GCA_035939985.1 Candidatus Dormiibacterota bacterium | reverse complement strand
CGGCCAATCCCTTGGTGATCGTGTCCTGCGCCGTGCCCAGAAGGTGTGCCTGTGCTGCGGGCAGCACCGATCGGTTGACTCGGGCCAGCGACGTACTTGCGGCTGTTAGATCGTTGTGAGCCTTGGTCACCAGCGGCTGGGCCGAGGCCAGAACCTGGACCAGCTTGGCGCCACCCTTGGCTCCATTGGGGTCAGGCTGGATCAGGAGCCGATCAACCTCTCCAGCGTCGATGGCGGCCGCGGCCAGGCTGCTTCCCATGTCGCAAAGATTGATCGCCGCGGATACCCGCGGATCGAGGTACCCGCTGATCCCAGGCAAGTGTTCGCCGACGCTCACCAGAGAGTTCTGGGTGACCACTGACTTCGCGGCCTGAAATTCCTTGCCGGCAGCCTTGAAATCAGCATCCGCCCTATCAATGTCCGCCACTTCGTGCTGAGAGTTGGCGGTCTTAAGCAGGGCCTTACCAGCCTCAAGCTGAGCTTGGCCCGCCTGGAAATCAGCGGTGAGCTGAGTCAGCAGGTGAGTCTCAGATTGCCGGGCCCAGACGCCCCCCGAGCCCCCAAGCAGGAGGAGGCCGGCAACTCCCGCCGCGATCAGCCTGGTGCGCCGACCCGGCCATCGTGGGGCCTTTGGCGCCGCGCCAACTGTGACCGTTGAATCAACGTCCTGCTTCGAAGTGTCGTCGACCAGTGCCTGGTCCGGCTCATCGGGGCTAAGCACCAGCGGCAGTTTAGCCGAGATCCCCAGATCCACGACGACGCCTTGGCGCCCAGGCACCCAATCTAGCGCCCTCACTTCTGTGGTCCTCGTTCAAATACGCTTGGTATTGTCGCTGCGGTCCTCGGCGTGAGAGCACTATCTCGGGCACCTGGACCCCAATTCGTTCGCCGCAAATCTGGGATCTCGGCTGGCCGAGATCCCCAGATCCATGGCTTCGGCAACTCAGGTGATAGTTCCGGGCCTCCGATGCAGTCGGCGGATAGAATCCGACCGCGTGAGAGTAGGAATCGATGCTCATATGGTGGGTGGTCAGGAAACGGGCAACGAGACCTACGTCCGAGGTCTGATCGATGGCCTGACCGTGCTGCCATCGCCCCCCCAGGTCGTCGCTTATTCCGCCGGTCCACCTTGGGAGCGTTCCGGTGCCGAGATGCGATTTCAGCGCCTGATCGCTCCTGCGCCAATCCCGCGTCTGGGATTAGAGCTGCCGGTGCGTTCGGTGACCGATCACCTTGACATCCTCCACACGACTTACGTGGCGCCGCTTTGGGCTAAGTGTCCGACGGTACTATCGGTTCACGACATTTGCTACGAGACCAATCCCGAATGGTTTTCAGGCCGAGATGTTCGGATGCTCTCAGTGGCAGTGCCCAGATCAATTCGGCGGGCGGACCAGGTCATCACCATCTCGGAGGCCTCCCGTCAGCAAATCATCGACTATTACGGAACTCCCCCATCCAAAATCACCGTCACTGCTCTGGCCCCGGGCGTGGCCGCGACCAGGATTGATCATGACCAGGCGATCGGAGCACTCGCATCCACCTCGGTTCCAGTTGATCGACCCTACCTATGCGCGGTGGGCAACCTTCAGCCGCGCAAGAACCTGGTTCGTCTTATCCAGGCCTTCATGAACCTGATCGAGCACGGCCGTTTCGATGGGGACTTAGTTTTGATCGGTCCCCTCCGATGGCGCTCTCACGAAATCCTCACCGTGGCAGCCGGGCTGTCCGCCCGAATTCATGTAACGGGCTACCTGACGGACCTTCAACTTGCGGCGTGCTACAGCCTCAGCCAGGCGTTCGCATTCCCCTCCCTCTTCGAGGGGTTCGGGCTCCCGCCCATCGAGGCCATGGCCCACGGAATCCCGGTCTCATGTTCCGATCGGGGCGCCTTGCCGGAGACGTGCGGAGAGGCCGCCGTCTATTTCGATCCGATGGATGTGGATGCGATCGAGAACGCGCTTGACTCGGTCCTGAACGATGAACCGCTTCGTCTTCACTTAGCAAAGGCAGGGCTGGCGAGGTCGAGCGAGCTGACCTGGACCCGGACGGCGGAGATGACGATGGCAGTCTACGAGCGCCTGGCCTAGGCGCCACGCTCCAAAGGAGCCGGCCTTCTATTCCCTGGTGAGAAGGGCCAGGCCCGCGCGCACCAAGATGCTGACGGTCTTACCAATCACGATTGCGTCGAGGATCGGGCTCTGCTTTTCGATGTAGTACAGATCCTTCTCAATGTTTCCTCGCATGGCCTCAGTGTCCCGGTGGTGGACCTGCCACCAACCCGTGATTCCCGGACGTACGAGGTGCCGCTTCATCTGCTCGGGGGTGTAGTGCACGATCAACCCCAACTGCTCCGGTCGTGGGCCGATCAGAGCCATTTCTCCACGCAGGACGTTCCAGAGCTGAGGCAATTCGTCGAGTCCCGTCACCCGAAGAATCCGACCAACCGACGTGACGTGGGCGTGCGCGTCACTCATCTTGGCGGAAAAATGAGGAGCGTCGATGGTCATGGTGCGGAACTTGACGATGAAGAAGGTCTTACCCAGATACCCGACCCGCGCCTGTCGAAATAGGGCGGGTCCTTCCGAATCAAGTCTTACCGCCACGGCGATCGCCGCCATGGGCAAAGCCAGAACTACCAGAGCCAGGGCAGAGACCACCGTGTCGACCACCCGGCGAATGTGCTGATAGGTGGTGGTGGCGGGTGGGGCATCTTCCGGGTCGAAGATCCCGATGCCGGGGCGCTGCTCTGCCCGCATGAGGTGGTCGATAGCCACTCGGGCTTGATAGGGCAACTGGCTGCTAACTACGTCATCCCCGCCGGGCGTGACTAATGGCGTTGGCGCTGAGGCGTGAGACACCGGAGCAATCTCAGACGACGACAACCTATGTGTCCTTATTCATCAACAACGGGGGGCCGACAATACCGCGGAAGGCGACTCTCGCTTGACCAAAGTAGGGTGCTGAGGAGCATAACACACCGATCTGGCCGCCTTGGGGATCGCTCCCAATCTCTTTCTGTCGGCGGGAACCCGGGGTTGGTTGTATCGGTTGTTTAAGCCAGGTTAAGCGGTCGCCAGCGTCCGGGTGTTGGCGAACCAGGCAACCAAGTCACGCAAGCCCGCTTCAAACCCGACCTCCGGCTTCCATCCGGTGAGCCGTTTGGCATGGGCAAGATCGCTCACGTAATACTTCTGGTCGCCCTTGCGCTCGGTGTTGAAGCTGACGTGAAGATCTCTCTTGAGGGTGGATTCGATCAGGCTGAGGACTTCGATCACAGAGCGAGCGTTCTCAGGGCCGCCGCCAACGTTGAAGACCCGTCCGGCCAGGGAGCGACCATGCTCGAAACATGCCTCGTAGAGGCGGCATAGATCCCGGACATCGAGCAGGTCGCGGACCTGGCAGCCGTCGCCAAAGAGGGTGATCGGTTGGCCCTCCAGGGCGGCACGTACGAAGTGGGCAACCCAACCTTGGTCCTCGGTCCCGTTTTGATGGCTGCCATAGACGCAGGAT
Source organism: Candidatus Dormiibacterota bacterium (assembly GCA_035939985.1). Classification (GTDB taxonomy): domain Bacteria; phylum Chloroflexota; class Dormibacteria; order Dormibacterales; family Dormibacteraceae; genus DASZFH01. The sequence goes on along the minus strand of DASZFH010000128.1, from coordinate 1,199 downwards.
TGGCGCAAGACAATGGTATCCAGCCCGTATGACCGCGCATAGTCGCGAACGTATTGATCCGCGGTGCCCTTGGAACAGCCGTAGGGGCTGTGAAAATCAAGCGGTTGCTGCTCCGATATTCCAACCATCCCAGCCTCCGGCTGCCACCGATTCTGGATCCTGCGCAGGCGAAGCCCAGGCAGATCACCGTAGACCTTGTTGGTTGACGCATGGAGGAAGATGGCGTCCGGTATGTGTTTGCGAACAGCTTCCAGAAGCCGAAGGGTGCCTGCCGCGTTGACCTCGAAATCCTCGATAGGATCGATCAGAGACGTGGTTACCGCCACCTGGGCGGCAAGGTGAAGGACGGCGTTTCGGCCGATCAGCGCCGCCGGAAGGCTGGCAGGTCGGCGAAGATCACCTTCAATGAAATCAATCGTGTCAGGGTGGGTGGCCAGAATCCACTCCAAGTTTTGGTCCGAGCCAGGGCGGGAGAGGTTGTCGAAGATGGTCACTCGCCACCCTTTTTGGGCAAAGTGGTGAGCGGCATTGACGCCGATGAATCCGGCGCCGCCGGTGATGGTCAAGCGGCGGGGAGACTGAGCGTTAGGGTGGAAATCGGGTCCGTCTGGCATTGCTTATGGAAACGTAGGAGGCGCTTGGGAATTGCGACCGGCCCTACGTCGAATTGACGTCATGAAGTCGGCAAATGGGTTCCTAATGCCGCCGCCAAGCAGGCTCCGAGCGTTCCGAAGCCTTTACCTCCACATTCCCTTTTGCAAACACAAATGTGGGTATTGCGATTTCAACGCCTACTCGGGGATGGGATCGGTGATGGAGCCCTACGTGGCAGCGTTGATCGTCGAACTGGAACGTGCGCGGGACACCCTGCCCTTCGAAAGCCTTCAGACCGTCTACTTGGGCGGAGGGACACCGAGCCTTTTGTCGGCACCCCTGATGACGACCCTGCTCGACGCCATCTCCGGTATCTTTTCGATTGCACCGGGGGCGGAGGTCACTCTGGAGGCCAACCCGGCCAGCACTGACCCGGAGCGGTTAGTGGCGTGGCGTGAGGGCGGCGTCAATCGTCTGAGTCTGGGCGTCCAGGGATTCGATCCGGGCGCGCTGGCGGTCTTGGAGCGCAAGACCGACGGGGCCCAAGCGGTCCGCGCTCTGCGGCAGGCACGGACTGCAGGCTTCTCCAATGTGTCGCTGGACCT
>DASZFH010000127.1:0-2095 GCA_035939985.1 Candidatus Dormiibacterota bacterium | reverse complement strand
CGTTGAAGCGCAGCGGTCCAATCCGCGATAGCGCTTGCTGGCGCCGATAGTAGGCGCTACACTCAAGCCATGAATCCCCGAGTTGCAGGACTACTCACCGATCCGGGATTTGCAGCTGCCCTGGAGGTGGCGATTGGGGTGGTGGCTGAGCCGCCGACGTTGCAGTCCAGTCCACCGTTCACCGGCAGCGAGCGCCAGGCTCTTGAGCGTGGAGGAGCCGATCCGGATGCTGACGATTCGGAGGCCCCTTGGCAACAGGCGATTGCCGAGTACGGGCTGCTGCTGACCAATGCGCTGACGGTGGCGCAGGCAACCGAAGTGCTGGGGGTTCGAGAGGCCCGCGTCAAGCAGCGGCTGGCCGAGCGGACCCTTTTCGGGATCAAGGTCCACGGGGCTTGGCGGCTGCCGCGCTTCCAGTTTCAACCGGGAGGGGCCGAGGTTCCAGGTCTCGGCGAGGTGCTCCGCAGGCTGCCGGCCAGGGTTCATCCCGTTGAGCTGCAGTCGTGGCTGACGAGTCCGGATCCAGATCTGGAGATCGCCGGGCTGGTGGTCTCACCGCTCGACTGGTTGCGAGCGGGTCACGATCCGGAACCATTGGTTGCTGAGGCTGCCGAGTTCGACCTGATCGCCTAGTAAGGTTGGGCAAACTTCCGTGGCCGCCGCCCGAGTTGCCTTCTGTTCGCCCGCGTGAAGTTACTCACCTCGCGACCGATCAGCTGTGGTGGCGGATCTACTCGCCCGGCGGTGCTCACCCTAGGCTCTGGAATCAGTTCCGCCACTACGGCCCCATCGCCAAAGGGCGTTTCGACCATCACATCGGGCCGGCTAGCTTCCAGGAGCGGGCCATCATCTACGCAGCCAACTCCTTCCGCGCTGCGATAGCCGAGACCTTTCAGGAGCACCGCGTCATTCGCCTCCGGGACGATCCGCCCTACATAGTGGGGTTCGACTTTCGCCGCCTGGTCCTCGTTCTGGACTTGTGCGGCCCATGGCCAACAAGGGTCGGTGCCAGTCAAGCCTTGGCGACCGGCGACCGTCGCCGGTCGCGCCGGTGGTCTCAGGCCATCTACAGCAGCTATGCGCAGGTTGAGGGTTTGGTCTACCCCTCTTCAATGCTTGGCGGGACCACCTCGATCGCCCTTTATGAGCACGCCATCGATGCCATCGGTCTGGTGCCTTTGTTCAATCGTTCGCTGGCGGATCCCCGCCTGCGAGGGAGCATCACCACGGTGGCGGCTCAGATCGGCTACCGGGTGGTCTGAGGACCCCCCAGTCCCAGCGCGGGGTCGCTAGACAGTCTGGGGTCTTAGTGGCGCTAACGCGGATCCTGGGTGAATCTGGATAGGCTTCCTTGCAATGGTTAGGCATCGACTGCTTCTACCCCTGGTCTTCGTCTCCGGGATGACCTCCCTGGGGGTCGAATTCGGAGCCTCACGACTGCTTGCTCCCTATTTCGGGACCAGCCTCTACGTGTGGGGGATCCTGATCGGGCTGGTCTTGATCTATCTGACGATCGGCTATGTCATCGGCGGCAGGCTGGCCGATCGGCACCCGTCTGTGGACCTCCTGTACCAGCTCACCGCGTGGGCCGGTCTTTGGATCGGTGTGATTCCCCTGATCTCATACCCACTCCTGCGGCTGTCACAACAGGGGTTCGCCAGCGTCAGTGTGGGCCTGGTTTTGGGCAGCCTGATTTCGGTCATGGTCATGTTCGCCGCTCCGGTCATCCTGCTCGGATGTGTGTCCCCTTTCGCGATCCGCCTGCTGCTCACGGACGTTAGGACGGGTGGAAATACCTCGGGCGCGGTTTACGCCCTGAGTACAGGTGGAAGCATCCTCGGTACGTTCCTACCGACCTTCTGGTTCATTCCCAGTTACGGAACCCGAGCTACCTTGATCGGGTTCAGCTTGGCCCTGATCGTGATCTCGGTCGCGGGGCTGTGGCCCCGGCGCCGGGTGTATGCGGTCTTCAGCGTGGCGGTTGCGGCGTCCTGGGTCCTCATTCCGAGCGGCATCAAACCGCCGGTCGCCGGTAGTCTCCTCTACGAACACGAGTCAGCCTACAACTACATCCAGGTTGTCAAGGTGGGGAGTA
>DASZFH010000126.1:0-3683 GCA_035939985.1 Candidatus Dormiibacterota bacterium | reverse complement strand
CAGGACCATGTCCAAAGTCAGGCTCTCCAACTCCCCGGCCGGATCGGCATCCGGACCAAAGCATCGCGCCACCGCGATCACAACCTCCGCCTCCCGGGCTGCCGCAACCTGGCGGGCGCGGGACCCGACGGGCGCGTCGTTGACTCGAACCTGGGCAGCCGTGGTCTTCTTGGGCTTGACGGCCGCGGTCAACTGGTCCAGGCGCGGATCAGGAACATCCAACATCCCCATTCCGTCGGCGTGGGGACCAGCCAGGGCCCGGAAGAGGCTGGTCTTACCCGAGGCGGGAACGCCCAGGATGGCGACTTCAACCGACAAGTTGGGCTCGGTGTCCTAAGACGCGGTATCCAACTCGAAGGCGTGGTGCAATGCACGAACCCCCTCCTCGAGCCGGTTCTGGTCGACGATGCAGGTGATTCGAATCTCGCTGGTGCTGATGATTTCGATATTGATGCCGGCGTCAGCCAGGGTTCGGAACATCCGAGCCGCGATCCCAGGCGTGCCCAGCATGCCGGTCCCCACGATCGAGAGCTTACCCATGCCGGCGGTCGCCACCACGTTGCGAGCTCCGATCTTGGGAATGGCGGCCCGGCATAACTCCAGGGCCCGCTCGAGGTCATCTTCGGCCACCGTGAAGGTGATGTCGTCCGCCCCGTCGGAGGTTGAGATGTTCTGGACGATGACGTCCACAGAGACGCCGTTTGCCGCCAGAGGCTCAAAGACGGTGGCCGCCACCCCGGGCTGGTCGGGGACTCCGATCAGGGTGATCTTGGCCACATGACCGTCATGGGCCACCCCCCGCACGCGTTTACGATCTTCCATCCCCACCTGAGCGACGATCATCGTACCCGGGCGGGAGTGAAAGGAGGACCGAACGTGGATCGGGATCCCAAATAGCTCGCCGATCTCCACCGCCCGGGGATGCATCACCTTGGCTCCGACGGCTGCCATCTCAAGGATCTCTTCGTAGGCGATCTGCCTGATCAGCTGAGCGTCCGGAACCACCCGGGGGTCAGCCGTCAGAATGCCATCGACGTCGGTGAAGATCTCGCAAACATCGGCCTCCAGTGCCGCGGCCAGGGCCACCGCCGTGGTGTCGGATCCACCCCGCCCGAGGGTGGTGATCTCACGATCGTCGCTGACGCCCTGAAATCCGGCCACCACCACCACCTGGTGCTCGGCCAGAGCCCGGCGAATCCGCTCGGGATGGATGTCCTGAATCCTGGCCGTGCCATGCCTGGAGGTGGTCCTAACTCCCGCCTGAGAGCCGGTCAGCGAGATCGCCGGCACTCCCATCGCCTGCAGACACATGGCCACCAGTGGAGCGGTGATGGTCTCGCCGTTGGCCACCAGCATGTCCAGCTCCCGCGCCGGGGGTCGCGGATTGACTCGTTTGGCCAGCGCGATCAGGCGGTCGGTGGTATGCCCCATCGCAGATACCACCACCACCACTCCATGGCCGTCGGCTCGCGTCTTCGCGATTCGGCGGCAAACTCGCCTAATTCGAGCGGCGGTACCGACCGAGGTACCGCCGTACTTTTGGACGATCAACCCTGACCCAGGCTCAAGGGCACCGATGACATCCCCACATCGGTGACTCGCGTAACCAGCGGACGACCCTGGCGGGGGGCCGACGCCGCCATTGCCGCGGCAACCGCCTGGCCCGTACCCGGCTGACAGAAGGCGAACAGGCTGGGGCCGGCCCCCGCCACCGCCGAACCCAAGGCCCCCGCGGCAGTCGCCGCACGCATCGCGGTCAGAACCCAGGGATAGAGTTCGAGGCGGTAGGGCTGATGGAGCAAGTCCTCCATCGCGGTACCCAAGAGCTCCCACTGCCGTGTATGAAGGACGTGGACCAGAAGACCGACCGAACCCGCGTTGGCCACAGCATCCGCCCGTGAAATACGGACCGGCAACACCTCGCGAGCCCGCTCTGTCGCGAAGGGCTCGGAGGCTACCAGCAAGGCAATCTCCAGATCAGGCGAGGGTAGCTTGTGGATCTTGTCCCGGACCACCGCGACCAGCCCACCCGAATATGACGCCGCGACATTGTCCGGATGGCCCTCGGAGGCAGCCGCCGCATCGAAGGCGTTGCCCTCCGGGTCTCTCAGAATCGACGCCACCAAGCGGGCGGCGGCGCTGCTGCCCAAACCAACCCCGAGAGGGATTCCGTTGCGAACCCGGCCCTTGAAGGGCAGAACCGAGATCGGATTGGGACGGGTCGAGAGGATATGCGCCCCCTCGCCCTCCCAGCTCCACTGCGGGCTTTCGGAGGGCTCCGCCTCGACTTCCAGCCAGAGATCGACCGCCATCGCCAGGATATCGAAACCAGGGCCCAGATTGGCGATCGAGGCCGGGGCCCGAATTACCCGTCCCCCGCTCATAGCTTGAGCAGCTTAGCCAGCGCCCGCGCGTCGCCATCGAATTCGACCGGCTTTTCGACATTGCCAAGCGCAGCGTCCGGATCTTTGAGGCCGTTACCAGTGAGGACGACAACCGTGGTCGACTTGCGCTCAATCCTGCCTTCCTGGACCAGCCGCCCGAGTAGAGCGAGTGGAGCGACCGACGCAGGCTCGGCGAAGAGCCCCTCCTGGCTGGCGAGCCTGACTTGGGCTTGGAGGATCTCGGAGTCGCTTACCGCCTCGATCAGCCCGCCCGATTCGTCGCGAGCCGTGGTGGCACCCTCCCAGGAGGCTGGGTTGCCAATCTTGATCGCGGTGGCGACGGTCTGGGGTTTGGCCACCGGGCGACCCTGGACAATCGGCGATGCGCCTTCGGCCTGAGCGCCCACCATCCGCGGTAGTCGCGTGCTGTGGCCGCGACTCAGATACTCCTTGAACCCCTTCCAATAAGCGGTGATGTTGCCGGCATTGCCAACTGGGAGGACCAGGTAGTCAGGAGCCTCGCCCAGAGCGTCAACGATCTCGAAAGCGGCGGTCTTCTGGCCTTCGATTCGATATGGATTGACTGAGTTGACTAGGGCCACCGGGTAGCCCTCGGCGAGTTCTCGCACCACCCTCAAGCAATCATCGAACGTCCCCTTCAACGCAACCACCTTGGCGCCATAGAGCAAGGCCTGGGAGAGTTTACTGAGCGCGATCCCCCCGGCCGGAACTACGACAATCGCTCGCAGGCGCTGGCTGGCGGCAAAGGCGGCCACGGAGGCCGAGGTGTTACCGGTGGATGCGCACACCAATACCTTGGCCCCATCCTCCATCGCCTTGGCGACGGCCAGCGCCATGCCGCGGTCTTTGAAGGAGCCGGTCGGATTTAGTGCCTCGTATTTGAAATAGAGGTTCTCAAGGCCAAGCGCCGGGCCGATGTTCCGACTTCTGACCAGAGGGGTCGAGCCCTCGCAGAGGTCCACCTCCGGGGTCGAGTCAGTTACAGGCAGGTACTCGCGATACCGAGCTATGACTCCCATCGCTCAACGGGACCGGTCGGGGCGGAGAGGAGATGGAAGCACGGCGTAATTCTGCCTTTAACCGCGCCCAACCGTTCACATCGAGTCAGGCCAGGGGTCCCAGGTGCGCGATTGCAAGTCCAAACATGGCTAGGGATACGATCAGCGCCTGCCCCGTCACCGCCACCGAATAGACCTTCCAGGCAGCCGGTCGGCACATGAGTCGGAGGTCGGGGAGCCCGGGCGGAGTCGTATGCTCCCACCCGGCGAGCTCACGCCG
>DASZFH010000125.1:0-3848 GCA_035939985.1 Candidatus Dormiibacterota bacterium | reverse complement strand
CGCTTCACGGCCTCGAATCCGTCGGTTCCCGGTTCGACCACAGCCCGGGAGGCGTCGTCCGCATTGATGACCGTTGCGCCCTGGAGGCGGAGCATCGCGGCCACGGTGCTCTTGCCCGAGCCGATCCCTCCGGTCAGTCCGATCACGTCCATCGAGCGGCGCTCTGGAATATGGTTGAGGCTATGGGCGAGGAGGAGAAGTTTGACGCAATCGTCGTTGGGGCGGGCCCCGCCGGGGTCGCAGCGGCGATCACCATGGCCAAGGCGGGGTTACAGGTGGTTCTGATCGAGAAGGGATCACGCCCTGGGGCAAAGAACGTCATGGGCGGGATCTTGTACAAGCACATGCTGGAAGAAATTGTGGGGCCTGCCTGGGCCAGCGCACCGGTGGAGAGGCCAATAATCGAAGAGCAGCGATGGCTGATGACGCCGGACGCGGCGCTCAGGTTCGGACATCGCAATCTTCGCAATCGGCTTGACCCGCATTCGTTCTCTGTGCTGAGGGCGAGGTTCGATCCCTGGTTTGCGGAACAGGCGGAGGCGGCGGGAGTGTTCCTGATCAACGAGACCCTGGTCAGCGAGCTGATTGTGAACGGAGGCGGAGTGATCGGAGTCAAGACTGGTCGAGAGGACGACCTCCTGGCTGATGTGGTGGTGGTGTGTGAGGGGATCGGGCTGGGGAGCAAATTGCTCCAAAGCGCCGGTCTCAAGGCTCCAGTCCGGCCAGACCAGGTGGCGATGGCGGTCAAGGAGGTTCTTAAACTGGACGCCGATCGAATCGAGGCGCGGTTTAACTGTGATCACGGAGAGGGGGCAACCGTTGAGTGTTATGGCGATGCGACCATGGGCATGGCTGGATTCATGTTCATCTACACCAACCGCGACACCTTGAGCGTGGGCGGCGGAGCGCTGCTGAAAGACTTCGTCGACTCCGGCCGATCCCCCAACCAGCTGCTGGAACACTTCAAGGCCCACCCGCTGATCACGCCGTTGTTGGAAGGTGCGGAGACGGTCGAGTTCAGCGCAAAGATGATCCCGGAGGCGGGTTACCGCGGCATTCCCAAGCTTTTTGGTGATGGCTACCTGGTCTGCGGCGATGCCGCCATGCTCTCCAACCCGGTCCACCGCGAAGGCAGCAATCTGGCCATGACCAGCGGGCGGCTGGCCGGGGAAACCGTGATTGAAGCGAAGGCCCGGGGTGACTTCAGCGCTCGTAGCTTGGCATCATACCGACGGCGGTTGGAGAAGTCGTGGGTCCTTCCCGACATGCGCAAATACGATCGCGCCGTTCCTCTGCTGGAGAACAATCCCCGTTTACTCAGCCTGTACCCCAACCTGGCGGATCGGGCAGTGGACGAGTTCTTGAGAGTTGACGGAGTCTCCAAATGGGCCAAGCAAAAAAAGATCTTCAAGATGTTCCGGCGGGAAGGAGGAGTGCGGATGGTGGTGGACATGGCCAAGGCACTCTGGACTCTCAAGTAGTGACGCTGATCCCAATCGAGTGATAGCCGGTGGCGCCGTTCGGGAAGCTGGGCGCAGAAGCGCCGGTTTGCACGGCTCCCGCCCCATCGCGAGCTCGAACCCGAAGCGTGTAGGAGCCTGCCTGAAGTGGGTTCCAGGTCGCATTCCAGAGCACCCAGCTTTGAGCTGAAAGAGGAGTGTCAAGCGTTGCGTCCGTCCAGGTCCGTCCGTCGACACTGTATTCGACCGCTGAGATTCCCCGGGTACCGGCGAAGGCAACGCCGCCCAGGGCGATCGGTCCCAGTGGGATCAGGTCACCATCGTGAGGCAGGTCAAAACGGGAGGTGGTGTGGACGCTGACAGTGCCATCCCATCCCTGCCCCTCCCAGTACCCACCCTGGGTTCCAACCGTTAGTTCGATGCTGTCCAGCCATTTGGGCCCTTTCATCCCATAACGACCGGGAATGATCATCCGGGCGGGGAACCCGTGGGCGTCAGGGAGGGGGGCGTCGTCCAGCGAGTATGCGACCAGGATGGTGGGGTCGGCCATGACCGTGGAGAGATCGAGGCTCTCGGTGAAACCGTCTCGAGCGGTGAAGGCTACCGCTGTTGCGGTGGCTTTTGGGCTGGCCATCGCGACTAGGTCCGAGAGGGCGATGCCCCCGAAGCGGCCGGTGCTGAGGAGGGAGCCACCGACGTTGTTGCTAATGCACTCCAGGGTCACTGTTTCGGAACGAGACGGCAGAGAAAGCAGAGATTCGAGGCTCAGGGCCTGAGGGATATCGACCAGACCCTTAATCTGGAGCTTCCAGCCTGCTGCGCTCACCACCGGGTCCTGAAAGTTCTTGGAGACGACATAGAACTGGCTGGCTGGGGTCAGAGCTGGAGGCCGGCCAGCGGCAAGGGACTCAGGGGGGCTGACCACCGATTTGAGCCAGCCTGGGACCAGATAGGTAGCTGTGACGCCTATGCCGATGGCCCCCAACCCAAGCGGAAGAAAGCTGAGTACTCGGCGCCTGGAAGGATCGGCCGGGCTCTCGTTCGCGGTGATCCAGTTCGTACATGCGGCCCTGAGGATGAGCGAGTAGCCCAACAGGAGAATGGCCCAGATGATTGGGACGGTAGGCCCATCGTTGAGGCCCAACCATCCTTCCCCACCCGCCGGAAGCACTCCGATGGTGACCACCAACCAGGCCGCGGCGGCGATGGCCAGGTGGATGGGGAGATGAGGCCATCGGCCGCGGAACACTCCATAGAAGCTCCCCAGGATTCCGAGCAGGGCGAGCATGGTCAAGATCAGACTCAATTCCTCCAGGACCTTGCCCAGGTGCTGGAGCCGGTCGATCAGGAATCCGAAGACGAACCCTGGCATGGCGTTGAGGATTGGCTGTTGTAGGAGCTGGGGGAGAGCCTTGAATGAGGTCAGAGGGCCCAGCAGGTACATCACCGCGATCAATACGGCGCCACTCGAAAGACCGCCTTTAAAGCCTCTCCAGGCCTCAGCTCGGTGGCGGGTCCAGATGGCCCAGCTATCGGTCATTTGATCTCATCTTCACATACTCCCCAGCGTTGTGTGGGCGGGTGTGCGCACCCCTTAACCCGAATGTTGGGGGAATGTCCCCCCCGCTGACTACATTGCGGCCAGTGATGGACCAAGTGATCCTCAAGGTCTTGGCAGCTGAAGTACAGCGGCGTCGGTGTCCCGGTTGCGGGGTTTCACTGCGCCAGGCTGAGGTTGACGCTGGATTCAGTGGTCACGATAAGGTCCAACTTCATTTTCGCTGTCGTAATTGCATTTTCGAAGGCGGCGGCGAAATCGAGCTGACTCCAGAGATTTACCGCGAAGCGGCTCTCTCAGAGGGAAGCCATGCGACTCGGCACCCTGTCACCGTTGGGCGGGCCGCCTCGCCCATCGAAGCTGATGAGGTGCTGGCTGTGCATGAGATCATGCGCGGCTGGACGTCGGATCTGCGCTCGCTGCTGAAGGTCTGACCCGGTCCCAAAGGTCTCTGCCTGGTAGGGTGTGAAATGCCCGCCTAGGCGTCCTCGATAGGTCCTAGTGAACGCGGGTCAACCGTAGTGCTGGAGGTCAACTTTGGGCGTCAAGGCATTCAGTGGGGAGTTTGCTGACTCACTCGCCGGTCAGCTCAACGTCAGTTCCGTCTACAAGCAGGCGGCCAAGGGTTGGCGATGGACTGTGGGGCTGGTCATCGAGGCCGAGCCGGACCGCGGGGTGCCGGAGGCCCTGGGCATATATCTTGATCTCAACGATGGCGAAGCGCGTTCTGTCTCGATGGTGCCGGTGGCCCAGGCCCAAGCTTGCGACTTTGTGGTCTCCGCCCCGTACACGCAATGGAAGCGGGTGATGAAGGAAGAGTTGGGTCCGAT
>DASZFH010000124.1:0-3411 GCA_035939985.1 Candidatus Dormiibacterota bacterium | reverse complement strand
TAGATCGGATTCCCGGAAGAGACGGACCAGGCCTTCGGATTGGGGCGCCAGGCCGCGATGAATATTGACGGTCAGTCCTGGAGGGACTTCGACCGCGTCGTTGGTGACGATTTCGAGTGCTATCTTCTCCTCCAATCCTCTGGCCGCGTTCAGTAACTCGAGGCCACCTTTGCGGATGAAATCCCCGCCTACAAACAGAACCCGAACCGGGTCGCCTCCGTGACTGCGATCACCTGGCTTAAAAATGCTCAGGTCCACCCCTGGATGGACGACCTGGATCTTGGCGGCATCGAGGCCGTAGTCGCGGACCAATGAGTCGGCCGCCCACTGGCACCAAGTCACCAGGCAGGCCGCGGACCGTAGCGGGCGCAGGTTGAATTCTCGCTTGAGCCACTCCACCGCGGGCGCGGTCCTGTGGTGTCCGTAGGCCTCGCCCTCGGTGTCGAAATTCACGGGGGTTGCATCGAGAGATACGACCGTGGGGGTGCGGCTCATGAACCCGGTGGAAAGCAGCGAAGCCACCTGGGTGTGGATGAAAGCCGCCTCGACAGGTCCGCTAATCCCTTTCAGAGCTCTCCGTGCCGCGACGCTGGCCCGCACCGACCAGTTGCGGGCCAGTGGAATTGACCCGAGCCCGGAGGGTGTTGAGTAAGGGATCCGAATAATCGTCGGTTCGATTGTGTTCCGCGCGGCCAGCGCCCGTTCAAGGTTTCGTCCGTGGGCAACATGCCCAAGGGTCTGCTCGAGCACGAATACGAACCGCCTCATGTGATTAGTCCCCGCAGTTTGATTGGCGCCTCGTCGGAGCGGAACCGGTCGTCTCGATGACCCTTACTGTAGATCCCACGACTTGGAGGCCCCCCAAGTCATTTCCGTAGATTCCTTAGTACGCGCCTCGGCCGCTCACAACCGCTCCGATGGTTCGGAACAGGATGGCAAGGTCCAAACGAAGAGAGAGGTTCTCGACGTATTTGCGGTCAAGCTCCATCCAGGCTTCGAAGCCGACTGTGGACCGACCTTCAACTTGCCACAAGCAGGTAAGCCCGGGCTTCACCGCCAGGCGGATCATGTCCTTGGGCCGGTAGACGGCAACTTCGCGGGGAACAGCCGGCCGGGGACCTACCAGGCTCATCTCCCCGCGCAGCACATTGACCAACTGGGGCAGTTCGTCGAGACTGGTTCGGCGCAGGAATCTGCCGACAGCCGTGATTCTTGGATCCTTGCGGATCTTGAAGACGGGTCCGTCCATTTCATTGCGATGCCGGAGCTCGTCCAGTCGGTGGTCCGCGTCAACATACATCGACCTGAACTTGTAGAACCGGAATCGACGGCCGTTGAGGCCCACCCTGTCTTGCGCGAAGACAATCGGTCCGGGGGAGGTCAGCTTGACCAGAATGGCGATTGTTAGGCAGACCGGGGATGCCAATACCAGGAGGGTGAGTGCGCCGCAGACGTCCAGGGCGCGCTTGATCGTGCTCTCATAGTCCAGGCCCGCGCCGGCTCGGCCTTCAGCGATCAGAGCGACTTCATGCTGGGTGTCTTCGTAATCAGCGCTGGCAGCCATCTGGGTGTTCCTCCTTTTGTTGGTGTGGTGCGGTCGACGCGGGACGAGAACCACCTTTGAGGGGTGGTGGATTCAGAATAGTGGTCAGGCCGTTAGAACCCAATGGGCATTGCCCGCTATAAGGGCGCCAATGACCAGGCACGGTGGGCAGATGTCCTATGAGTGGTGAACGCGGATCGAATTGACGACGAACAGCTTTTGCGGACGCGATTCGCCCACGCGGACCAGGGCATTTGTCCCGAGATTGGAGACGGCTTCTGGGCGCTGGACCTATGGAAAACGGTGGGGGAGCCTGCAATGCTTGCTGCTGAACCGTCGTCCGATCAACCCAAGTCCGAGACAGTGCCGGTGGACAAGGGGTCGATCCGACAGGCAAATTATCGCCAACACCGAGGAGAAAGGGGGACCAATTGTCATGAGTCGTGGAGCAGGGGGGGCCATCTTCTACTGGTTGGTGCTGCCGCTGATGACTGTCCTTAATCTGGCTCTGGCCTTTCTCTTGCTTTCCAAGCTTGGCCCATCGGGCTGGCAAGGTTGGATGGAGCTCGGGGCCGGAGTTTTCTGCTGCCTGGTGGCTGGATGGCTGGCCGCGTCGGCCTGGTCGAAGTCGTACTGGGGCGCAGCTATGAACTATCAGGTGGTCCGGTGGCGACGGATGACGGACGTGATCTTTCGCTGGCTGGAGGAGGCACCGGTCTCCCCTGAGGCAGTCAGACGGCTGCAGGGGTCGCTCAATGACGTCATCACCGAGGATCTCTCTCTGCGAAGGGTGACGGTCGAGGACTGAGCCGAGAGGCCGGGTCAGATCCTCACCAAATGCAGGGTTCGGGCTCGGAGCCACCGCCCTATTGATTTAAGGCTTTGGGTAGCGGCGCTTGGCTCCGGGGCCTCCTGCTCGGGCCTGGGTTTAGTGGGTGGGACGGCTCGACGCAAGGGAGCCATCGCTCCCCAGACCGGATCCACCACCCATTGCTCGCCCATTCGTAAGAGGACAACGCCGCTCGTGCCACAAGTACCCGACAAATCGGTTAACGAGATCGACTTCTGTGCGTGTCGGTGCCAAACTAGGTGGGGCCTGGGCGTCCGTCCCGATTCAATCGTGACATCCGGTGATTCCTGCGGTTGGATCACCCATAGTGCGGTCTTTTCAATCGGATGAAGATGGCGCTGGAGATTTGGAAAAGATGAAAACCTCAATATTTAGAATTCACCGCAAGCTTTTTAGCGCCGACGTTGACGCTACCGGAATGTTCGGGGGATCAGTCGCTCCGTCTGTGAGCAAATGTTCAGCTGGTGACTGCCAGTCCCAGGGTCAATGGCAATGCGCTTACGTCGATAGCAACCACCGACGCTGTGAGACCCGTTGGTGTCAGAGTCATGGCACCGTCCTCAATGGCTGGGTGTTCTGCCGCCGGCACGCGACCGTGGCCGACGCGATCACCCGTGCGGCTGGAACATTGCGTGAGGTCAAGACCGTCCCCGCCGTCGGCGATCGCGGCATGGGCCTGGCGGTTGCGGTCGGAACGGAGATCAGCCACCAAATGATGAGCCTGCTCCACAGCGCTTACGGCTCATATCCGTACGCTCAGATTCATGGCGACGACATGGTCCGCGCCGTCTGGCAGGACCGGCATGAGGTCGCCTCTGGACTCGATGGAGAGCAGCCGATGGTGACCAAGACCTGGCGCGAGCTGTACTGGGAGTGGAGCTGGTCAGTCAGCACCTCGGCCGGTTTCCTCAAGCGAGTGGTCCTAAGCGTGCCAGCGTTCGATCCGCCGATCGTCCAGATCAAGGTAGATCGGAACCCGGTCTTCAGCGGCATTCCCGATTGGATCGAGAAGCGTCTT
>DASZFH010000123.1:0-10031 GCA_035939985.1 Candidatus Dormiibacterota bacterium | reverse complement strand
CGGCTGCCCAGAGCTGCTCCAGATGGCGAAGATCCCGCAGGGTGTCCATGCTCTGCCAAAACTGGTCGTGCCGGTAGGCGGCCAGCTGCCCCTCCTCGGCTAGGCGACGCAGGCTCTCCGCCTCGAAGACACAATCGTCGCCGGATAGGTAGTCCAGCACCCGAGGCTCCAAAACCATGAAACCACCGTTGATCCAACCCTCTCCCAAACGTGGCTTCTCCTGGAACTCCTGCACAATCGGATCGCCCTCGGAGCTGAAAAACAAACCTCCGAATCGGGCCGGTGGGCGGACCGCGGTCATGGTGACCAGGCGACCGTGGAGACGATGGAACGCCATCAGCGCGTGCAGGTCGACCGTACAAACAGCGTCTCCGTAGGTGAGCAGGAAGGTCCCGTTTTCAAGCCAGGGCCGCAGGCGGCTCAGACGGCCGCCGGTGTTGGTGTCCTGGCCCGTGTCGATCACATGCACCGTCCAGTCTTCGCACTGCTCCCCATGAGCCTCAACCTGGCCATCAGCGACGCGGATGGTGAGGTTGCGGGAGAGCTGGTAGTAATCGCGGAAATATCGCTTGATCCACTCCTGCTTGTAGCCGGCCGCAACCGCGAAATGGTTGAAGCCGTAACCGTGGTAGTGCTTCATGATGTGCCAGAGGATGGGCCGCCCACCGATCTCGACCATCGGCTTGGGACGGGTCATGGTCTCTTCCATGAGGCGGGTTCCGAGGCCCCCGGCCAGGATCGCAACAGGGATCGGGTTGGGGCCTGCCATCAGTAATCGTCCTCCTCTTCCGCCGACATTTTGTGAACTCGGCGGACGCCTCGCTCTCTCACCCTGGCCAGTGCTCCCCGAGCCATCAACTGGAGGCGACGGTATGGGGCCGGGAAGAACAGCCAGCCGAGAAGTGCAAGCGCCGCCAGGACGGAGATTCCCCACCAGACCATGTCGCGGCCGGTGGGGCCGTAGGTGAAGACCAGCTTGGACCCCGATGTGATCGAATCCAAGCGGATCATCATAAAGTCCAGTTCGCCGTCCTGGATGGGAACCGCTTGGGTGCCACTGGGGGTGGATAGCTGGGCCGCCCAGCCGGGGGCATTGGACTCGCGGAAGATCACCCAGCTGGGGCTGGTGGTGGGCTCAAGGGCGATGGTCGCGGAGTTGTCACCGGTCCAGGTGGGAGTCACCGGCTGGGCTTCCCCCGCTCTGGGCAGAAGCGCCGCAAAGGCACTGGTCAGGAACTGGTCCTCAACCGCTGAGTGGGCGCCCTGGGCGTGGGGGATCACGTTCATGCCGCTCCACAGGACCTGGCCCTTACCCAGTGTCCAGTTGGCGACCAGAATCTTGCCGCCCTCGGTGACCAGTGCCGTGGCTCCGGGCCGCAGACCGGCGGAGCTGCTTGCACCCCAGCCGGAGCCACCGTAAGTCATCGAGCCCCACCCGGGCGCGGGCTGGCCGTTCACGAGGACCGGGGCCGACGGGTTGACCGGCCCCCAGTCGAGGCGGGTCACGGGCAGGGTGGCCGGCGCGAGGCCGGCGTTCCAGTCCGGGTCGACCCACTGCCAGCCGGTCTCCACGAAGAGGCGTCCACCGTTGCGAACGTAGCGATCGAGCTTCTGCCAGGCGCCGCTGGAATCATGGACTCGGTAGCCGTCGAGGATCAGGACCGGGAAGTTGGCCAGCTGCTGATCGCTGTAGTCGTCCACATAGATGGAGGAACCGCGAGCGAACCAGGCCCGGGACGCGGGGATCATCCCCCCGATGGCCTGTTCGAGGATGCCGTTGTAGGGCTCGGCGGCGCTGCTCTGGCTGGCCCCGATGACCAGAGCGGCGCTGCCCTGGTTCCATTGGGCGGCGAGGCCGGTAGGCGATGGAGCGAGATAGCTGCCCTGCCCCTCGGGGCGCCAGCCCAGCGCCTGGTAGTCCTTGACCATGTTCTGTTGATTGGAGGCCAGGACGACCGAGTCGGCTCCGAGCCTCTGTGCCGCCTGGGCTACTGAGACCTGGTCCCCCTTGGCGATCATGGTGTCGAGGGCGAACGAGTCCAGTTCGGGCGAGCCGATGAGCTGGAAGTTGTAGCCGTAGGCCTGGCCACCGCCGGTCAGCTGGTGGAAGTTCTTCAGCAGATCCGAGTTGTTGGCGTCCAGGACGGCCCGCTGGGGTGGTCCTGATGCGAACGGCTTGGGCACCTTAGCGGCCGCCAGAGCCCGCGCTTTGCATTCCGGCTCGAGGTCGCATCCGACCTGGAGCGGACGCCAGCCATTGGGCGAGAGCTGGTCGAGCAGAGGCGTGTATTGAGCTTGGCAGACCAGATCAGCCTGATTGCTCTGGCACCAGGTCTGAGTCGCGGTCACCAGGTTCTCATCGCTGGGATCCCAGTTCTGAGCCAATCCAAGGGCTTGGCACAGGGGTATACCGGTTCGGAGGCCGTGAAGGCCGACGCAGGCAAGGCTGAGATCGCCGAGGCTGAATGCGCTGTTGAGCGCTGTGGATGAGCAGGCCTGCGCCCGATCTGTGACGATGCAAGGATCGTCCCGATGCCGTTTCCAGATATCGCGGATGTCGACCGGGGTGGCGCCGTAGGCGACCAGATGAGGAAGCTGATGGATCCGAAGCACCCCTCCCTCAACTCCCATGACTCCCGCCGACAGGCCGACAACCGCCAACAACCCGGCTACGACGAGACCAAGGGCACCAGGTGCGCCCAACCGCCCCAGCGCGGCGCGGGCGAGCTCGGGCGCGACAGAGAGCAAGCCCACACCGGCCAGGAGGGGGACCAGGCATTGCATCAGGACCCAGCCGAGGCGAACATTGATGACGATGTTGAGCGGGCTGGTGACAGGGTTGCTGGCCAGGAACCAGTAGAGCTGGGGGGAGGTGATCATCACCGCGCCCAGGGCCGCCAGCACCGCCACCACCCGGACCCGCCGATCCCAGATCGCCGCCAACACACCGACCAGAGCCGGGATCCACACGGCGGGTGCGACCGAGATCCGATCATGGATGTCAGCCTGCGATATCCCATTGAGATCCAGGAGTTGGCTCAAAGGCTGGAGCGGGAGAAGATCAGGGCTGAACGTCGGAGCCGGGTGGCGCCCGCCCACCACGGCCAGCCAATCCTGGAGGGGCAGAGCCCAGAAGGCGGCCAGGAATAGGGCGCCGAGGCAGATGGCGGGCGCCACCAATAAGAACCAGCGCAGGCTCCTCTTGGCCCCCCGCCCGGCAGCCAGCGCATACACGGCGAGAGCCAGGAAAGGCCCACCCACAGTTGAGGGCGAGACCCACCCCTCAAGGCAGGTGAGAGCGATGGTTGCCACTGCCGCCGCCCGTAGGCGCCAGCCTCGATCCCCCGCCGTCCAGCGCGAGCAGGTGATATCGACGGCGATCAAGGTGGGCATGAAGAACACCACCCCGGCCTGGTTGGCGAAGAAGCCCCAGTCAGCGATGAAGGTCCATGCGATCGGGCTGAGCAGCGAGAGAACCGCCGCCGCCAGACCCGCCACCGGGCGTTGGAGCCGCCAGGCGCAGAAGGCGTAGACCCCGACCGCCACCGCCGGAGCCATGCCCCAGCCCAGAACCTGCATGGTCTGGCCGATGGAGAGTCCGCTGTTTCGCGAGACGGCCACAGTGACCCAGTGGGCTATCAATGGATAGCCCTCTCGGTAAGGTATGCCGTTGGCGTCCCAGGGGTACCACCAGCTGAGACGGGGGAAGCTACTCGACACCCACTGGGCCAGACTCAGTTGGAAGCTGGAGTCAGACCCTCGAAGGCCGTTTTGGAGTAGCTCCCAACCCAAGACATAGGCGGTGCCACCGGCCAGGATCACAGCTGCGGCCAAACCGAACAGGTGGAGGAGAAAACGGACCGGCCAGGGGATGGTGAGGCTTTTCGAGCGTTGGGCAGTCGGGGCGGGCGCCACCGCGCTCAGCTGAGCGATCGGCTGCAAGTGAAGTGGCCACAGCTACCGCGGAAGTGGCGAAAAAGGCGAGACTCGGCCCAGCCCAAGCTGGCCATGGCCTTTGCCCCCAGGCCCATCACCCCGGCCAGGGGTCCGGGGCGAGAGCTGGCATATTCCTCGACCGAGGTTTGGGCCCGCCGTCGGAGTAGATCGAGCTGGGCGAAGTAGGCCACGTCGATCAGTTGAAAGAGGGGGTGAAAACTCCAGCGAACCTTTGTGACTGGCACTCCGGCCGTGTCTGCCAGGTTCCGAAAGCTGGCCTCACTGAAAGCCTGGATGTGACCGCAATGGCGGCGTTTGGCGTCCCATCCGAGGCGGGCCAGAAATGGATATATCGTCCACGGCTGGCCTTCCAGGGGCAGGGCGAGGTGAAAAACGCCGCCGGGCACCAGGACCCGACTGACCTCGGCGAGCACTTTCTCGGGTCGGGCAAGATGCTCAAGCACGTCGAACATCGTCACCGCGTTAAGCGAGGAATCGGGAAAGGGAAGGCCGTCGGCCGAGGCCAAATGAAATTCGACTCCTTGTGGGTCCTGCTGGGCGGCCTGCACAGCCGCCGAACTGACATCGACGCCATGGACTTGGAGGTCGGGGCGAAGCCGCTTGACCGCCTTGGCCATGTTGCCTGCTCCGCAGCCTACATCGGCGATCGTGCCCTCGATCCCTCTTAAGTCATCCAGGCAATATCGAAGCTTGAGTCCCTGTAGGTACCAGGGACGGGGCTGGACGGCCGTCCGGCCCCAACGCTTGGCCTCGTAGTCAAAGCCGACTCCCCCCACCTGCGTGGCCATTGGCCTAGCCCCCGGCCCCTTGGGAGGCGGTCAGGGGAACGCTTTGCCGGTCTGATTCGTCCGCCGATTCGGCCTCGCCACTGGCACCTTCCAACCCTGCTGGCTGTGCGATGGGACGTGCCATCTGGCTCAGGGCAACGGACCCACCCAGCATGGTCCAACTGGCTCCGATCACGTGCCAGAGCAAGATGGCGCCGGCCGCGGCTGCGGGACTCAGCCCCAAACCGGTCGCGATGATGATCGAACCGGCCACCTCAAGCGTCCCGACCTGGCCTGGCGCCGCGGGCAAGACGAAGGACATCACCAGGACCGAGTAGGCCAGATACGCCGCCAGCGGGTTGACTGAAATGCCCAGGGCAGAGAACAGCAAGGTGAAAGCTGTCGCGTCGAACACCAGAGCCAGGAGACTGACCGCGGTCAGAGCGATCAGGATCGGAGATCGCCCGACCCCGGCCACTCCAGTGCGGAACGAAAACGCCTGGGTCTCCAAGGCGGTCGCCACCCGTTCGGGCAGGCGCCGCCGGATCATCGGTGAGCGGGCGATTCGGGGGCCGGCCGCGGCAGTGACCACGATCATCGAGAGCAGGCCAAGAGCGGCCAGAGCCGCCGCCCACAGACCAACGATCGATGGCCCAGTATGGCCGGCAACCGTCCCGATAACCGCTCCCAATCCGAGGAAGAGAGCCACCGATCCGAGGTCGAAGGTCTTGTCGACCAGGCTGAGGGCAACCGCCGCCCCCGGTAGCACCCGATGGCGGCGGTGAAGCCAGACCATCTTGGCGACATCACCAACGTGCAATGGGATCAGGAAGTTGAGCAGCGCACAGCTGCCTCCGATCCACGCGGTCTGCAAACCGGGAACTCGCCACCCAGGCTTGAGCAACCGATAGAAACGCCAAGTGCGGAAGACGCCCGAAGCGAAGAGAAGGAAGACGATCGCTATCACCGGTGCCCAATACTTCGGTCGGGCGTCCTGCATGACCGTGGCCAGCGGAACCGTTCGCGCCCACAGCCAGAGCAGCGCTCCGCCCACCCCGAACTGGGCGGCCACCTTGGTCGGGCCATTGAGTCGCCATCTACCGGCTCGCTCCTCCGGTGCCTCCTCCTCCGCCTGCTCCAGTTCCAATTCGATCTGGAGACAGTGGGCGGCGTAGCCCAGTTGGTCGTTGACCCTCCGCCAGCCGGCACGGCCCAACCTATGAGCCAAAGCGCGATCCCGGAGCAGGAGAGCAATGGCGTCGGCAAACGCGGACTGACTGCCGGGCTCAGCCAGGATCCCGGTCTCACCGTCGATGACCGTGCTGGTCGGGCCCGCCGCCGCCCAGGCCACCACGGGTACCCCATGCGCCATGGCCTCGACAATCCCCATCCCGTAGTCCTCCTCGGGAGCGGGATAGACGAAGACGGCGGCCTCGGCATAAAGGCGGTCCAAATCCGCCTCCGCCACCAGCCCGGTGAAGATGACTCGGTCGCTGATGCCCAGCTTGCCCGCCAACGCCCTCATCTCATCGGTGTACGGCGTCGCGGCGCCGGTGATCACCAGTGAGGCCTCCGGGATCGTGCTCAGGGAGTGGATGGCGACCTCGAATCGCTTTTGCGGGTAATGCCTGTTGGTGAGCAGGACAAACGGCTTCATCACGTCCATTCCATTGACCTGAATCCGGCCTCGGTACTGCCGCAGCCGAGCCATCTCGTCCTCTCGAACGGGATGCCCGCCCGCCGGGCAGGAAACCATCGGCTGTCCGTAAAGCCGCTCCAGGACTCCAGCCATATAGGTTCCGTTGACCAGAACCGCTGAAGCCGAACCGACGCTGATTCCCTCCGCCCATCTGATCAACGGTCCCGCGATATGTCCCACCCAAACGAAGAAGCGATAGTCGAGGTTGGGACGGATCATCTCCAGATCGACCTGGCGGGGATAGAGGACCCTGGTCGGTTGGGCCAGATAGGCGATGTAGGGAACTCCAAAGAGACCCTTGACCACCCACGCAATCCATGGCGCCGGCTGATTGGCGGCAAGGATGGCATCGAACTTGCGCAGGCGGACGGCGAGAAGAGGGGCCAGCAGGCAGCTCAGGAGCACCCAGATTGCCACCCGCCCCGGCAGCCACCTCGGCGGGCCGGGCAGAAACGAGTGAACCTTGACCTCGGCCATCAACTCCGGATAGCAAACGTCAGCATCGACCACCGGCGCAAAGCACTCGACCTGGTGACCCAGCGCGCGTAAGCCGATGACTTCCTCCAATACCAGGCGCTCTCCGCCACCGGCATAGAAGAATCCAAGGTGAATGGCGGCGATCCTCATCCTCGAGATCCGGCTCCCCAGAGGGCGCAGATTTCCCCGCTCGGGCTGACGGCGCTTTTGAGTTCAGGACGCGGAATTGGCAATATGGCCACTATCTCCTCCACGATCCTTAACGCGGGAGCTCCGCACCTCCTGCGACCCAGTAGCCAGCCAATGACCATGACGGGCTACGAATATCACCTCCAGCGAGACATTCAGCCCATAAAGTGAGATCGAAACCCCGTCAACTGGATCATGACTCCCGAAGGCCAACGGAGCCGGTCGAGGCGCCGCATCAACGCATCACCAGTGATACGCTGTGATGCGTGAGAACGACGGTAACTCTGGACGACGATGTCGCGACCGTCTTGGAACGGGTTCGTCGCCAGCGTGGCGTTCGGTTCAAGGAGCTTCTCAACCAAGTTCTTAGGGAAGGGATCGCTCATTTGGAGGCAGCCCCGCCGACCAGGTTCGAAACCCGGCCGGTGGACCTGGGGCGGGTGCTGGTGGGCAATATCGACGACGTGACCGACATTCTCGATTTGGCGGAGGGATCGGACCGGTCCCCATCGGACCTGCCCAATTCGTGATCCTCGTAGACGCCAACTTGTTGGTCTACGCCCATGTGGCGACGACGCCGGAGCACGATCGTGCCCGAAGTTGGCTCGATCAGCAGTTGAGTGGCAGGACCAAGGTGGGTCTGCCCTGGCCCAGTCTCCTCGGTTACATGCGACTGGTTACCAACCCAAGGATCTTCCAGCAGCCGGCACTGATGTCCGAGGCCTGGGCTCAAGTCCAGTCGTGGCTATCGGCCGGCCCAGCCTGGATCCCAGTCCCGACTGATCGCCATGGCGAGGTCCTGGCCTCTCTGATCGCTTCGGTTCCGAAGTCCAACCTGATCCCTGACGCCCACCTCGCGGCACTCGCCATCGAACATGGTTTGAGCCTGGCCTCGACCGACGGAGATTTCGCTCGGTTTCCCGGCCTGCGCTGGTTCAACCCGTTGCGGCCGTCCTAACTAACGGTGGCCATCTTTCGCGAAGGCAGCGATCTTGCCCCCCAGCGAAACCGAGGATCTGAAAGTCCGACGCCGACGCCGTTCTCCGCTCAACCAAGGCTGGGGGTTGCCCCCCGGCGAAACTCCAGACGAGCCTGGGCGGTTAGCGTCCGGGCATGTGGTGTACGAAAGGTCAGGGTCGGCGTAGGCCCTTGAGAAGTCGATGTCAACGCAGCTCTATGCCGTCCCGGACCCAAAGTTCGATCGCCATTACCAGCCGTAGCCGCATAGAATAGTATCTATGTCGGCAATATACTATCCATCAAGTCCATGGACCTGACCGCGCCCTACGCAATCATCTGCCCGAGCCTTGATGGTCCCGTACTGGAGGTGCTCGCCCACACGACCCGTCCCCTTTCCGGTCGAGAAGTTGCCCGCCTCAGTCGCCGGGGATCTGAACGGGGGGTCCGGCTTACGTTGCACCGCCTCGCGGATCAAGGTTTGGTCACGACACTCGAGGCGGGCCGGGGATCCTTCTACACTTTGAATCGCGACCATTTGGGTGCTCCCTTGGTGGAGCAGCTCATGCACCTACGGTCCGATCTCATTGTCCGCCTACGGGAGACCATTGAGGGCTGGCTGATCAAGCCATCCCATGTATCGCTCTTCGGGTCTGCGGCGCGCGGGGATGGCAATGCACTGAGTGATGTCGACCTTCTGCTGGTCCGCCGGAGCGAGGTTGCGTCGGAGGACTCAGGATGGCGAGACCAGTTGAATGGACTCGCTGCTGACGTCCACCGATGGACCGGCAATAATGCGTCGCTGGTAGAGGTTTCCTCCGATCAGCTTCTTGCGACGCTTCGCCGTGAGGAGGCGATTGTCTCGTCCCTGCGTTCGGATGCGATCGTCCTGTTTGGCAGCGAGTTCTATGCTCTTGCGAGCCAGCTGAATGGTGGACCGCTATGAGTCCACAATCGACACCCAGAACCGCAACCTGTGGGAGGCCAGAAGCCTCAACTCGGCTACCACCGTCTCGGGTCAGATCAAACCGACCGGGTAACTGCGGTCCAGCACTCCAAACCAGCAACGCTGGCCTCAGCCTCCGCCTGGTTCGAGCATTCCCTAAAGAAGGCGGAGCCACTGCCAGTCATCCGCCACCCCGGTCCCAGGTGCGCGGCAAAGGCCGCCAGCCGGGGTTCGACTGCCTGGGCCGCCAACCAGAGGTGGTTTGGATCAGAACCGCCCACCCGGTCCCAAGCCTTATAAACCCGCGCCGTTGAGACCTCAAACCCCGGCCAGGCCAGGGCGATCCATTTCCGGGGGAGCGAGACCGATCGCAATCGCTCTCCCCGTCCCACTCCAATGGCCGCCCCCCCGCCCTGGAGGAAGAAAGCCACGTCAGCGCCTAAATCGGCGGCGATCGGTTGCAGGGGTATTTGAACGTCATACAGGCTCGCCAGCGCGCGCAGAGCTGCTGCCGCGTCTGAACTGCCTCCACCCAGGCCAGCTCCGATCGGGATCCGCTTGACCAGGTGAAACCGAGCTGGCAGAGCCCTGCCCGTCGCCGCCTCCAGCGCAGCCGCGGCTCGGAGCACCAGGTTGTCATCGGCGGTCGATACGGCGAGCCCCGAACAGGTCAGGGTGGTGACCTCCGCCTTCTCCGCGATCAGCAGGTCGTGGAGGCTGATGGTCTGCATCAAGGTCTCGACCTCGTGATTCCCATCCGGCCGCCGAGCCAGCACTCGCAGCCAGAGGTTGACCTTGGCAGGGGCTGGGATCGCGAGCGCGGTCACTCGATCGGGATGAGGCCGGCGCCGTATTCGCGAGCAACCTCTTGGTACCGAGCCGCGGCGTACTCGATCCATCGTGCCGAGGCGCCCTCAATCTCCTTGCGGACTTTGGCGGGAACACCGGCCGCCAGGCAGTGGGCCGGGATCTCCTGGTCCTCCACCACCACGGCACCCGCCGCCAGCATCGATCCTGTGCCCAGGCGGCTGCGCTGAAG
>DASZFH010000122.1:0-9809 GCA_035939985.1 Candidatus Dormiibacterota bacterium | reverse complement strand
GGCGGTGCGAGCCCATCCACCCGGCCGCGACCAGCGCCACCGTGGCTGCAGAAAAGGTGGCCAGTCCCAACAGGTCGGCCCAGGAGACAGGCACGGGGAGGGCTTTAAGGAGCGATCGCTGGGGGTAGCCGGCCAAATGATCGACGATCAACAGCACCACCGGTGCTTCCGCCATGGTGGCCGAGGCCCACAGCAGCCGGGCGAGGATGGGTCTCAGCGGCCGGCGGGACCATGCGATGGTGCCCTGCCGGGCGATTTTGGCTCCATGTCCGGCCAGTAACGCCAGGGCCACGGTGCTGAAGATCACCAGCCGGGCGGGGACTCTGAATAGGTTCAAACCTGGCAGGAGGCGGAAGGCGATCGAGTAGAGGTGCCCGTGGGGCCCCAATGCGAGCCAGACCCCGGCCACGGCCAGGGCGGCCAGGAACGCGATTCGTGGCTTTCGCCACCGGGTGACGACCGCGAGAGCGCCCAACGCGAGCGCCGCCATGCCCACGTAGGCGGAGAACTCGGCGCCCTGCTGGTTCTGGTAGTCCGGGAATAGCCACCCGGCAAAACCTTTAAGAGGGATCGAGAAGGAGCCCGCATCCTGAAGGCTGAGGCCGCCATGACGAAACGAGAGCGAGACCAGCTCCAAAGTGGGCAGGAGCTGGGCTGCCGCCATGCCGAAACCCAAGGCCAGGGCCAGGGCCCCGACCGCCATCCGCTTAACGACTCGAACCCATTGTTGACGGAGTAGCAGGGGCCAGAGGCGCCCAGCGCCAGCGATGGCCCCGAACAGGATGGTGAAATAGGCCTGCTGGGTGTGCCCCGCGAGGATTACCAATGCCACCAGCACGGCCGTGATCGCCACCTTTCCTGGGCGGGGGCGGACGACCAGCCGGTCCACAGCCAGCATCAGCCATGGCGCCCAGCAGAGGGTCCCGCCTTGGTTGAGATGCCCCATCTGGGCGTTCATCTGCCCGCTGAGCACGAAGACAATGGCGGCGGTCACGGCCCCGATCGCCCCCAAACGTTCACTCTTGAGGCCGTACAGACACATTCCCAACCCGGCGATCGCCAGGTTGAGCAAGATGGCGAAACCCAGGGCCCGCTCAGTGGGGAAGAAGGCGAAGATCACGCTTAGCGGATAGAGCGCGGCGGCCTGGATATTGGCCAGGAACGGTGCCCCAAAGTAGATATCCGAGTTCCATAGCGGCAACCAGCGATGGTGGGCCCAGGCGGTGGCCAGATAGTTCCGATAGGGATAGAAATAGGTAACCAGGTCAAACCCCACTGGAGCTTGTCCGGCCATGGCCATCCGAAAGTAAGCCACCGGACCCACCAGGGCGGCGGCCGCAGCAACAACCACCCGCTCTCGCCAGCCAACGCTAACACCAGTCACGAGCCCAAAGTCTATCGATCCCTCTCCCCTGGAACGGGGAGGGGAAGGGGCGGGGCCCTCTCAGTAGATACAGTTCTAGCCGTGTCCGTCCGCGTCCCAAGACTCAGCCTAACTCCTGCCCATTATCTGATCGTCACCCTAATCCTGACCCGCCTTGCAGTCTTCGCCGGGCTCCTTGTTGGCCGAGGCTTCCACCTCCGTCCGTTCTTAAACGCCGCCGGGCACACATATGACGCCGCCTGGTACGTCCAGATCGCCCAATCGGGTTATTCGCCAAGTGATCCCCGTATCGCAGCCTTCTTCCCCGGTTACCCGGCACTCATCCGCCTCGTCTCCGTCCCCTTCCAAGCCCTGGCCTCCATCTGGCTCCAGGGCAAAGGCCTTGCGACCGCCGACGACCAGATCATCTTCCCGGCCATCGCCTTTGCGCTCTCCAATCTCACCCTGATCGGCGCGATCGGCATCCTCTGGAGCCTCTACGTCGACCGCCTCGGCCCCCGTGCCACAGCCATAGGCCTCGCCATCCTACTGGCTTGCCCCAGCGCCCTATTCCTGTCGACCGGGTATTCCGAATCCCCATTCCTACTCACCATCGCCTTCTCGTTGCTCTGCGCCCAGCGCAAGAGGTGGCTCTGGGCTGGCATTTGGGGGGGAGCCGCGTGCTTGATCCGCTTCCAGGGGGCCTTCCTCTTAGTTCCGCTGGCCATGATCTGGTGGAACTCGAGGGCCACCGCGAGGCCTGGAGACAGGCGGTTAACCGCGATCGGCCTGACCGCCTTCGGGGCCGCTGCCGTTTCCTATCACATCTTCCTCTGGGCCCAGTTCGGCGACCCGGCGACCTATCTCCATGCGCAACGCTTCTGGAGCCGGGGCAACTCTGGCCCCCTCGGGGCGGTTCAAGCCCTGAGGCACTCTGTCAAAGAGGTGGCCACTTGGATGGCGGCCGGACTCCCGGACTCCCAGCTAGACCCTGCGTTTCGGGAATTCCTTGAACTCGCCGCGGTGGGCCTGGCGGCGGCCGTGGTCGGAGCGGGAAGGCGATGGCTCCGCCCGTGGGAAGTGGCTTGGATCGCCCTGGTCATGCTCATTCCCCTGGCCACTGGAACCACCCTCAGCCTAAACCGCTTTGTCGTTGTCGCCTTCCCGGCCTTCATGGTTCTCGGTATGTGGTTTAGGTCCCATCCCCGCCTGGTCGTGCTGACAGTTGGGATTCTGACCGTGGTCCAGTTCCAACAAACCGTCGAATTTGCCCGGGTGGTCTTGGTCGGATAGCGGGGCCAGCGCGGCTGACGCAAGCGGCAAGAGGAATCCCTGAGACTCCCCCGGAGTGACGGACACCTGCGATAGAGGTGCCGGCAATGGTAAAATAATGCCATGCAAACTACCATTGACGCAGCGGGCCGGCTGGTGGTGCCGAAGTCACTCCGAGATGCTCTAGGTGTAAGGCCAGGCCAGTTGCTCGAACTGGAAGTTCGTGACGGGCGGCTTGAAATCGAACTCATCGCGACGGGAATGCGTTTGGAGACCGAAGGTGAGAGCACATTTGCGGTGCCTGCTACTCCACTTCCTCCGCTGACTGCCAAGCAGGTTCGGGAAACGCTCGAGCAAACGAGGCGGTGACCGTCGCCGATTCAAGTGTTGTCGTGGCAGCATTTGCGTCCTGGCATGAGCACCACCGTCCGGCCCGACTCGCCCTCTCTCCAGGCACAACTGTGGTCGGCCATTCGGTCCTAGAGGCCTACTCCGTGCTCACTCGCCTGCCACCGCCGCATCGGGCTCCAGGCGATGTGGTGCGGGATTTTCTAACAGCGCGTTTTCCCGGTCCACACCTATTTCTGGAACCAGATGCGCACAAGGCGCTGGTTTCACGCCTCGTCAATCTCGGTATCAGCGGTGGCGCGACCTACGACGCCTTGATCGCAATGACGGCGATTAGCGCTGGCGCCAGCCTGCTTACCCGCGATCGACGAGCCGCGTCCACCTACCAACGGTGCGGCGCGGCGGTGCGCTTCATACCGTGACCTTCGCAGGCTGAACCACAACGAGTTGGCTGATCGAGGCGGGATGCTCGACATGCTGACCGCATGGCCTAGCGCCAGCGTTAAGGCATGCCTAGTGGTGCGCGACGATAGACGCAATCGGCAGGCGGTCGCGGCCAGCTTCCTCGGGATTTATCCGTGCTGAAAATAAGGTGGCAGTGGCCTACAACATGAGCTTTCGCACCCCAGCTCAGATTTTCCGACGCCGCCCATCCGACACAAGATCAGAAAGGAAAAACTAAGCTCGCACTCACGAAAACGGGCTTCGCTCCCGCCACCATGGCGGTTGTAGTAGACCACAACGGGGGGCCGAACTAACAACCGCGGGTCATCATGAGGACGGCACGACCCCAGTGGCATCGCTACCGCCATCGAAGCAAAACCCGAACTGGCAGGTGCTGAAGTACTCCGGCCGCTCGGCCACAAATGGTTGGTCGGACGTTGCCGCCAGCGATACGTCTTGCCAGGCCGGCACCTGGGTGGCGGCATCTACGGTAACCCGTGAGTTACCCGCTATCCCCACTTGATGGACCCCGAGCGAGCCGTACAGCCCTTGGTAGGCGAGGGTCACCGTTATCGGCGCCGACCCTGGATTGAGGAAGCTGTACAGCGTCTGGAACCCGGTCCCTGTGAAGCCCTCGGCGAAATACCAGGACTTGCCGGGCGCCACCCCGACGGCGTCGTGGCCCCCGTTTTGAGTCTGGCCCTGACGGGTGAAGTTGAAATACATCGGACGTTCGGCCACCACCGGCACCGACGACGCCAGTGTGATCGAAACGTCCTTCCCGACCCCCACCTCATCATCCACGTGGATCGAGCTGCGACCGGAAGCCGGAACGGTGTACTGCTTGGAGATCGGCGCTCCCTGGCCAGTCCCGAACTGGTATGTGGCTGTCACCGTTGCCGCTTGGCCCGAGGGATTGCCAATCACCAGGTACTCGGTGAGTCCGTCGCCGGTATGCCCCTCGGCGAAAGCCATCGAAGTTGAGGGAACGGCTCCCGCCGCCACGTGCCCCCCGTCAAAACAGAACGTGAAACAGGTGTTGAAATACATCGGGCGTTCGGCCACCGTGGGGATGTCGCTGGTCAACTGAATTGCCACCTGTTGGTTTGGGCCCACCAGCGAGTTGACGTCGAGGGTCGAGCGGGTGGTTGGGGGGATGGTAAGCGTGGTGGTGCCCGTTCCGCCCCCAAGAAAGAGGTATCGGACCGAAACGTTGGCCGTGGCGGTCGCGCTGGGGTTGGCCACGGTCACATATTCCTGGAATCCGGGGCCCGTATACCCCTCCGCAAAATCCCACTCCTTGGCCGGCTGAACGGCTGCGCCCACGTCGCCACCGTTCAGGCACAGGGATGGTGATAGGCAGACGTTGAAGTACATCGGCCGCTCAGCGATCAGGCTGGGGGAGGCGCTGTTCACGACGACGGAGACGTCATGCCACGCTCCGATGGTTTGGTTGACATCCACCGTTGCCCGTGAGTTCGCTCCGATGGCGACCGCTTGGAAAGTTGGGGCAAGCCCAGCCGGATACTCATATTCGAGGGTCGTCGTGGCGGGAACTGACGAAGAATTGGCGAGGGTGACGAACTCTTGGAACCCAGGCTTAGTCGTACCTTCCGCAAAATAGGACAGGTGGCGAGCCGCCGAGGAAGGCGTGACCGAATTGGTGGACACCGAGGTTGGACCTGTCCCATAAGAGTTGGTCGCCGAAATCGCGAAGGTGTACGACGCACCGTCGGTCAGGCCGGACATCCTCGCCCAGCGCTGGCCTCCGTTCACGGTGACCGTCTGGCCTCCAGGGTTGGCGACCACCGTGTAGCTCGAAATGGCCGAGCCGTTGACGCTCGGGGCGTTCCAACTCACCAGAGCCGACCCATCGCCCGCGTCAGCGGCCGGCTGAAGGGGTGGGCCGGGCAGCGTGGTGAAGTGGGACGCGATCGTGTCCCATAGTTCGGAAGACCCGCCGCCGTAAGAGAGCGTGAACAAACCGACCCCCGCGAGGCCAGCTCGGTTGATGAGGTCGTATTTCTTGCCGATCGAATTAGCGTCGTCCCAATACAGCTCCATCGATTGACCCTGGGGGCAGCTGGGTGTGGTCCAGGTGTCCCATCGTTCCTGCCCCGCCGTGTCGATGTTGTCGGTGTGGCTGACAAATTGAGAATTGGGGGGGTAAGAGTGTTCGGCCGCGGCGTCGATGTAGTCGATCGCCGTCAGGCTCCCCTGCACCACGCCGTTGGGTGGCACGTTGTTGCCTGTCCCGTTCACACAACCCCCATAGCCGTAGTAGGGAATTCCAAGGATGATCTTGGACGCTGGCACACCCGCGGCAATGTATTCATTGATGGCTCGGGTGTCGCTCCAGGCGTAACTTGCCAAGGCGGCGGTTGGGGCCAGGCACTCCTGGCCGCACCCCAATTGTTGCTGGATGGCCTGGCTGTAGTTCATGTCGTAGGCCATGATGAAATAGGCGTCCACATTCGGATTCATTCCGGGCAGATCGAACGCCCCATTGTTGCTCTCTGCCCCCGAGGCGTAAGTGGACACCGTAATTTGGTAGGGCTCCGGGAGTTGGGCCCGCAGTTTTGCGACCAAGTCGGTGAGCATCGCGGTCGGATCACTACCTCCGGGGCAGAGGGTTGGATTGGTGCCCTCATAGTCGACGTTGACTCCATCCACCCCCTTGGCCTTGATTTCATTGACGATCTGGGTGACCGTGCCCGCGCGCATGTCAAGCGCCCCGCAGAATTGATCATGGGCCGACTGGGTGGAGCCATCGAAGCTGTCGATTGCGACTACGACCTTGGTCCCGGCCGCGTGTGCGGTAGCGATCAGCGCTCCCATGTTGCTCGAGTTCCAAGCCGTCCAGGCATCGTCGTGAGCCACCGTGCCATCCCACTCAACGTGGAGGGCGAAGAACGCGGCAGTGGAGAGGAGGGGGAATTGCCAGGATTGATAGGCCCGAGGCGGGTCCCCCTGCGGGTCGGGGTTGACCGCGCTCGGGTAGAAATAACCGAACACCTGGCGTTGCAGCTTGCCCGCGGTCACAGAGGCAACGCGATGCATGGTGGTCGGGCCCAGCACCAGGGTCGGGCTTGGGCGACCAGACATTGCCCCGATGGCGGCAATAGCGCCAATCAGGGTCAGGGCCGCAAGCGCGGTCCTGGTGCGTCGGGGTTCAGTGGGAGTCATGTAGAGAGGGACGTTGGAACCGAACGCTTTGCGACAGGTCGCCCCAACAATCTAACCTCGGTGCGTGCATGGGTCAACGTTTGACGGCGTATTGATCGATGTCCGATCCCTGCAGGGGCCCGGTGGGGGGCGGGGGATCGGAACCTACGCCAGGGGCTTGCTGGGTGGTCTGGTCGAGGAGGGATTCGATCACGAAGTCGGGCTGCTCTGGGACGGCAGTCGGCCGGTCCCCACGGTTCCGCCCGGAAAATGGCGGTTCGTCGAAGTCACCCGTCGCCGCCACGGCCGCTGGGAGGCTTACGAGGATGAGCTGGCGACAGCTCAAGACCTGGCCAACATCCGCCCAGCCCTCTACCACGCTCTCCATCTCACCATGCCCAGCACGGCCCCCTGCCCGATCGCGGTGACCCTTCACGACCTGATTCCGTGGGCTCTGGGTGGGCCACGCCTGTGGATGGAGCAGATCCGTTACCGACCTGCTCGTAGGCGGCTGAAGACAGCCGATCTGGTGATCGCGGTGTCCGGGGCCACCGCCGACGACGCGGTTTCTCTGGCACGGGTGCCGGACAGCAGGGTTCAGATCATCCCCGAGGGGGTAGAGTCTGTCTTCGCTCCGGCGGAGGGAGCGGCGGACAGGATCATGGCTCGATGGGGTGTGCCGCAGCCCTTTCTGCTCAATGTGGGAGCCCTCGACGCCCGCAAAGACCCGCGCGCATTGGTCAGGGCGTGGCGGCAAACGCGCTCCTCTCATCCCGAGCTGAGTCTGGTTCTGGCCGGCGATCCCGGCCCCCAGGCCCCTCGCGATATGCCGGGACACCGGCTTGGAGTTGTCGACACCAAGGAACTGGTCGACCTGCTCACGGCTGCCGCCTGCCTCGTCTTTCCCAGCCGCTACGAGGGGTTTGGCCTTCCCGTCCTTGAGGCCATGGCGTGCGCATGCCCGGTGGTCGCCTATCGCAATTCGAGCCTTCCGGAGCTGCTTGGGGAGGGCGGAATCCTGGTCCAAGATGGTGACTCTGAGGCCCTGGCGGACGCCGTCGTCGAGTTGATTGACAGTCCGAGCAGAGCCCAGGAAATGGGTCGGTTGGGGTTGAGGCGAGC
This sequence comes from Candidatus Dormiibacterota bacterium, assembly GCA_035939985.1. Classification (GTDB taxonomy): domain Bacteria; phylum Chloroflexota; class Dormibacteria; order Dormibacterales; family Dormibacteraceae; genus DASZFH01. The sequence goes on along the minus strand of DASZFH010000122.1, from coordinate 2,095 downwards.
CTCGGAGTACACCTGGTCCCGAACCGCCAGGATGACCGTGACGGCCTATCGAGACCTTCTGCGATAATCTCCTCGGCTTGACCGAGATCCACCTATCCACGACGGCGCCTGATCGCCCAGACACAGATTTAGGCGTCCAGACTTATCTGTCGCCCGCCACCAATCGGTGGCTTTCGGCATGAGCAAGGTCGCGGTGGTCGGCGGCGGCTATGTAGGCCTTACGTCCGCCTCATGTTTGGCGGACCTTGGGAACGAGGTCGTGGTCGTCGACATAGACGAATCCAAGGTTCGTCAGTTAAAGAGCCACCGGCTCACCTTTTACGAGCCGGGCCTGCAGGAGGTGATGGAACGCAACTCGCGGGCCGGCCGTCTCAAATTCACGACCGATTACATGGATGCTATTCCGGGCGCCGAGCTGGCCTTCATCGCGGTTTCCACGCCCGAGGGCGCCGGCGGGGAGGCAGACATCAGCGCTGTCGAGCGCGCGGCCGCCGCCATCGCGCAAACCATGGACGGGCCGCTGGTCATCGTCAACAAATCGACCGTTCCGATCGGAACCGGTGACCTGGTCTCCGATGTTGTCAAGAAGCACAACGGCAAGTTTCAGGTCGATGTGGTTTCCAATCCCGAGTTCCTCCGAGAGGGTTCGGCACTGCTCGATTTCATGCAACCCGATCGAGTCGTCATTGGAGCCCACAACCCGGCCGCGGCGCAAAAGGTGGCCAAGCTGTATGAGCCGCTGTCGGCGCCGACCATCATCACCAACATCTACAGCGCGGAGATGATCAAGTACGCCTCCAACGCCTTCCTGGCCACACGCATCTCCTTTATGAATGAGATCGCTCGGATCTCGGAGCGAGTTGATGCCGACATCAAGGTGGTGGCGGATGGAATGGGGCTTGATAAGCGGATCGGTCCCTACTTCCTGGAGGCGGGGATCGGCTACGGTGGGTCTTGCTTCCCCAAGGATGTCAAGGCGTTGGCGGCGATCGGCGAGCGGTATGACTACCACCCCGAACTGCTGCACGCGGTCATGGAGATCAACCGAGATCAGCGAGTCCTGGCGGTGCAGAAGCTAAGGGAATGCCTGGGAACCCTGCGCGGTCAAGCGATCGGCCTCCTGGGCCTGGCATTCAAGCCCGATACCGATGACCTGCGCGAGGCGCCCAGCCTTGAGATCGCGGCGGCCCTGATCGCCAAAGGAGCAACGGTCCGTGCCTACGATCCGGCCGCAATGCCCAAAGCCAAGGAGTTGCTCCCACAGATCGAGTTTAAGAACAACGCATATGCGGTTGCCAAGGGAGCTGACGCCCTCTTGATCGTGACCCAGTGGAACGAGTTCCGGCAGCTTGACCTATCCCGGATCAAGAAGTCGATGCGGCGCCCAATCGTGGTTGATGGGCGGAACATCTATGACCCGCCCACCATGCGCACCCTGGGCTTCGTGTATCGCGGCATCGGTCGCAACTGATGCCGCGCGCGGTCGTGTCCGGGGGAGCCGGGTTCATCGGCTCCCATCTCTGCGAACGTCTGGTCAGTGACGGTTACGAGGTGATCGTGGTCGACAACCTGATCACTGGCTCGACCGAAAATCTCAGCAACGTAACCTCCAGCCCCGGGTTCGAATTCGTCAAACACGACGTCTCCAAGCCCTTCCAAGTGGATGGACCGGTGGACCTGGTTTTGCACCTTGCCTCCCCAGCTTCTCCGATCGACTTCGAGATCTATCCCATCCAGATCGTTAAGGTGGGCACGCTGGGCACCCACAACATGCTCGGCTTGGCCCGGGAGAAATCGGCCCGATTCCTGGTTGCTTCCACCTCCGAGGTCTATGGCGATCCATTGATCCACCCCCAACCGGAAACCTATTGGGGCAATGTCAATCCGATCGGAACCCGGAGCTGCTACGACGAAGCCAAGCGATGCGCTGAGGCAATCACGATGGCCTATCACCGGGCCCATGGGCTCGATACCAAGATCATCCGGATTTTCAACACATACGGGCCGCGGATGCGTCCGCAGGACGGCCGCGCCATCCCGACCTTTTTCACCAAGGCCATCTTGGGTTTGCCTCTCCCGGTTTTTGGTGATGGCA
>DASZFH010000121.1:0-2911 GCA_035939985.1 Candidatus Dormiibacterota bacterium | reverse complement strand
TTGCTCGTCTCGGCCGCGCTCATCGGCCGCCTGCGCGACCTGCTCGATCGCTCCTACCGCGAGCTTGACTTCCGCGCCGTCCACGACACGATAACCGGCCTCCCCAACCGGGCCCTCCTGCTCCAGAGATTGAGCCAGGCGATGCGCTTTTCCAAGCGGCTGAGCGGACGGGTCAGCCTCCTCTACATCGATCTCGACCGGTTCCAGGAGATCAACTCGACCCTCGGCCGGGCCGCCGGTGACGCCGTGCTGGCCGAAACCGCGGCCCGACTCACCGCCATCGCGGGCGAGCGGGAGATAGTTGCCCGGGTCGGCGGGGATGAATTCGCGATGGTTCTGCCGGGAGCAGAGGAGCCAGAGGCCTTCGAGATCGCCAACAAGGTCGTTCGTATGCTCAGCACCCGGGTCGACGTGGGTGACGTCAGCGTTGAAAGCAGCGCCACGGTGGGGATCGCAACCTCCTCAGACCACACCGCTCTGGAACCGGAGGCGCTCCTCCACCAAGCGGAACTCACTCTGGAAGGAGCTCGCAGTTCGCGCAGCGGCATCGCGGCTTATTCACCCCAAATATCTCAGGGCCAGGGCGGCCTCGCCCTCCTCAACGAGCTTCGATTGGCAATCGAAACCGGTCAGCTGGCCATTCAGTACCAGCCCCAGGTCAGCCTCAAGACTGGCAAGACGATCGCCATGGAAGGCTTGATCCGGTGGCAACATCCCCAGCTTGGGCTGCTCTATCCCGGTGACTTCATGCCCATGGCCGAACGCAGTGGCCTGGTCAATCCGCTCTTCAAGTGGATACTTGGAACAGCCCTGGATCACTGCAAGCATTGGTTGCGCAGCGGCTTGGAAGCCCCGGTCGTGGTTAACCTCTCTATACGTAACCTCCTCGATCCCGACCTCGCTCAGACCGTGGCCGAAATGCTGGAGAGCCGGGAAATGGAGGGGCGCTGGCTAATGCTCGATGCCAACGAAAGTGACACCCTGGTTGACCCCACCCGGATCAAAGCCAACGCGGCGGCCTTGCTGAGGCTCGGAGTCCGCATCTCGATCGACAACTTCGGCATGGGTTACAGCTCCCTGGCCAACCTCAACCATCTCCCCATCATCGGTGTCAAAATCCACAGCTCGTTCGTCTCCCGGATGGCCGGAAACTGGAGCAGCGAAGCGATCGTGCGGTCGATGGTCGGTCTGATCCACTCGCTCGGCTTTCAGGTGATCGCGGTTGGAGTGGAGGACATGGCCAGCTGGCGCATGCTGGCCGAGCTAGGGTGCGATTCCGCCCAGGGCTTCTTTATCAAGGGCCCGACCGGAGTCGCTGCCCTCCAGGGCTGGGTCGATGGAGCCATTGGCAAGGCATCTCCGCAGGATTCGCCGACGATCGCTCCCGCCATCAAGCCGGCTCAGTCTCAGGGTGAGCCCGTCCTGCCCGTGCCGCCACTGCCCGGAGGCCCTACGAACAAAGGCACCGCCGTCGCGTAGCCACTTGGGTAGACCGCCTGCATCTGGTTGACACCAGTCCATTCCGAGACATCGGCGGCCGCACGAAGATTCTGGCCCGCATCACTGCTCCCGGGCCGGGCGAAGTAGACTCCAGCACCGTTGATCTCCTGGCCGGCGGGAAGGTCCACCGCATCGGCCGCCGCTCGAATTGAAGTCGCGATCACAGGCCCCGTGATACTCGGCAGGGTGTCGTGAAAGAGCACCCAGCCCCCGACGAAGCCAGCCATGACAGCAATCGTCATCGGGGCACCGGGTGCCTGATGCCCGTACTCGGCGAGGGCGTTCTGAAGCAGGACCTTGGCCGCCGGGGAGAGGGCACTGGGGCTGATCGTCTGATCCGGCTTATCAGCAGCAAAGACCCCGACCGCAAGTGGGCCCAGCTGTTGGCCAAATTCTGGGGTGCAGAATGCTGAACTGGTGCCGACCGCCGCTCGCAGGGAGACCGCCTGACTGACAACCTCACGCCAGATGGCAACCCCGTCTGCCACATAGCTGACGTCCCAGAAGTAATCCGGACGATCGGCCTTGATCTGTGCCACCAGAGCCACCGTATCGAATGCCGAAGGGTTATAGGGGATGTCGTCGACTACCACCAATCCATGCGCCCGAGCCCGGTCCACCTCACCGGCGGCCACCGAATTCCCATAGCTGTCGTTGACATGGGCAATGACCACCCGGGCTCCACCGGGGCTTTCGCCAAGTTGCGGGATCAAGGTGTCGGCGGTGAAATCGCCCGCGGTACGCCCCAGGGTGTCTCCAGTGGCGACGGTTCGAAAAACCCAGGACCGATTGAGGGTGACCTCGTCGGCCACCGCTCCGGTCTCCCAAAACACCACCTTGCGCTTATCCGCTTCGGTCGCGGCGGCCACCGAGAGGGCGCTGACCTGGCTGCCGATGATCAATGGCACGTGATAGCGATCGACCAGTTCGTCAACCGCCGCCCGGGCGTCGCTTGTGGACTGAACGTCGATCACCTTGAGCTGTATCGGGCGTCCGTCAACCTTGCCCTGGAGAAGCTTAAGGGCCAGTTTCACTCCGCTCAACTCCTGCCCACCAGGCTCCGCCTGAGGTCCGGTCAGGGGATATATGGCACCGACCACAAGGGGCGGTTCGGCCGCTGTGGCGGTCCCATGGCAGGCGGTAGCGAGGAATGCCACCACCGCCAGGGTTGCCCACAGTCGGGATCGCACGGGTACAAAACTAGCAGGGCTCCAGAGGCCCAGCCGAAAAAGCGGATGGAGCCTATTTCTCGATCGGAGCCCCCACCAGGCTGCCCCACTCAGTCCAGGACCCGTCGTAATTCTTGACTTGGGGGTAGCCCAACAACTCAGTCAGGACAAACCAGGTGTGCGCCGAACGCTCTCCGATCCTGCAATAGGCCACCACGTCCCGATCAGGAGTGATTCCTTTG
>DASZFH010000120.1:0-3287 GCA_035939985.1 Candidatus Dormiibacterota bacterium | reverse complement strand
TCACCCACCGGTCAACCAGGGTAGGCAACAGTTCCAGCATCCCGGCGTCGATTGGAGCCGTCGTACCATCCGCGATGGTCTGTGGGGGCAGCACCGGACTCAGGCCGGTCGCCATGGCCACCTCCCAGGCGGGATAACCACTCGATTGAACGCCGATGATCTCAACACTGGGACGCATGGCCTTGACCGCGATGGCGATGCCGGCGATCAACCCGCCACCACCAACGGGCACCAGCAATCGGGCGAGAGCGGGCAGCTCGGCGAGCAGCTCAACCCCGATCCCGCCGCTGCCGGCAATCACGGCTCGATCAAGAAATGGGTGGATGAATGCTTCCTGCTCCGATTCCCACCCACGCTGGTTCATCCAATCCAGAATCTCGGCCCGAGGCCTTAAGACCGCCTCCGCCCCCCAAGCCCGAATCCCCGCCAATTTTGGCGCCGGGATGGTATCGAATGTCAGTACCCGGCAGCCAACCCCGAGTGTGTTGGCCACATAAGCACAGGCCAGCGCGGCATTCCCGGCACTCACGGTCATCAATCCACGAGCCAGGTTCTCGGGCTCAAGGGACAGGGCCGCATTGAGGAATCCTCGGACCTTGAAGCTGCCGGTCGGTTGCAGGCATTCCGCCTTCAACCAAACCTCTCGCCCGGCTAGATGCAGAAGGGGGGCGTGAATGCCGGCCCTCAAACAGCGTTGATTGGCCTCCAGAATCTCGTCAAGGGAGAAGTCCATGGTCAATCGCGATTGGAGGGCAACGTCAAGGTGGCCCGGGTGGATTCGATGCCGATCCCGAATTCGGTCAACCCGGCATCCCCATCAGCCCGTCCAGAACCTCCTCCGCGGCCATCGATAACGCGGAGCTATGTCCAGCACCCTTGGCGAAGATCCGAAAGACGGCGATCCGGGCGGGAAGGCGGCGGAAAAGGTCCAGAACCAAGCTGCGCTGGTAGGTGCCGGTGAGCGGATCGAAAAACACGATTTCGGAACCATCTCCCAGCGGATCGCCCGCGCGGGATTCCTGCGCCGCCACGTCGACCTCAAACTCAATCGCCGCCCCCGCCGCCCCCAAGCGCTCTCGAATTTGAGCGGCAAAGGCCTCTCGGGTCATGCCCAGGAGGCCCGGGCCAAGGTCCGGCGCCTCGACATGTTTGGAGTAGACCAATGTCCACTTCAACCGCCGGGCGACGATGTCGGCCCAACCCAATCCGAGGGCCCTGGCTTCGGGGGTCGCCTCGGTCTCGGACCAGCGATCGACCTCGCTCAACAAAGACCACTCGGTCAACCTCTGGAAACGAGACATCCGCTGCAGGGGGTTGCCACCCAAGATGCGGTCGATCGTGGCTCGGAAGATCTCGCGGAGCTGAAGGTCGATGCGCCTCACGGTGCGGTGGTAATAGACCTGGTGATAGAGGTACAAGCGAGCGCTTAGGAACATAAAGACGGCCTCGGCACCGTGAGTGTGTTGGGTTAGACCGTGCTCGGAAATGAAGGAATAGTGGACGATGCGCTTGACGTCGACGGGGCCTGTCGCGACTCCACATATAAAAGAGTCGCGCGGGACGTAGTCCATGTTGTCCGCGCTGAAGGGGCCCAACATCACCGGCCGCAGAGCCTCCAGCCAGGTTGGAGGCTCGAACCCAGCCAGGTCTCGCGATGAGATCAGATAGGCCACCCAGCGGGGGTCAATCCTCTCGCCGCTCCCAAAATCCCCACTGGGTGAGGCCCCCAGCCCCTCGATCAGGTGGGCCAGGTCGCCGAGGACCAGGTGCCGGCTGATGGCCTCGTGATCCAGACACCAAGTGTCCAGATAGTTCTCGTCGAAGAAGTGTCCGAAGGGTCCATGGCCAGTGTCGTGAAGCAGGCCGGCGATTCGCAAGGTCTCTTCGACGATTGGTCGCGACGGTACCCCCTTATGGATCCCGCAAAGGCTCGGATAAAGGTGAGAACCCCACTCACCGGCCAGGTGCATCGCTCCGACCGAATGCTGGAAACGAGAGTGTTCGGCTGTGTGAAACACCCACCAAGCGCTCTGCAGCTGATGGATCCGACGAAGCCGCTGCAACCAGGGGCTGTCGAGCAGGTCCTGCTCCGACGCCTCCCCGGGGACGCCATTGGTACCGCCCTTGGTGATCTTGACGTATCCGTATACGGGATCGCTGGCGAGGTTGACCCGGGAATATTGCGAGATAGGGTCCAGGCTCACCATGAGATTGTAGAAACCGATGAATCACCTCGCCGTCGGTATTGATCTATTCAATCGGGGTCTGTATTGGGAAGCGCATGAGGCATGGGAAGCAGCTTGGACTCCTGATCGGCATGGCCCAGAGCGAGATTTCTACAAGGGCCTGATCCAGATCGCGGCCGGGTGCCTCCACTACACCAGGGCCAATCGGCGGGGGGCGGTCAATAAATGGCGGAGCGGTGCGAACCTTCTGGACCCCTTTCTACCCGGCCACCGATCCATTGCCCTTGGGCCCCTGGTGAATCATGTGCGAGCCAATCTTGCCGCCATGGAATGCGAAGGGTGGCCGCGACTGAAGATGCCGGTGATCGAAATGACTGAGTGAGAGCCATGAACGAGATAGGGCCCAGCGGTATTGCTACCTCTGGGCCCAGCAGGGGGGAAACGGCTAAGAATGAGTACGTTCCGAGGACTTCTCAAGTCCTACGTGAATAAGAACGCTCAGCTCTGAGCCAGTACCCAAAATTATTTTTGGGTGATTAAATCGATCGTTCGCCTTCGCCGACCAAACTCCGGCGAGTCGATCCTCGCGACTGGCGGTGGTCTACCCCCGGGGTGGGTCAGTTGGCTCGGGAGATTTGGTCGGAGTCGGCGAAGGAGTCGGCGAAGCCTTGGGGCTGGGCGATTTCGTCGGAGTCGGGCTAGGTGAAGGCGTGGGGACCGGAACGGGCGGGGCCAGGCCCCGATCAGGATCTTCCGAAGGCGTGGCCACGGCTGCAACCACAGGGGGAGGAGCCGGGGGTGGGGCGGTTGGGGGCACACTAGGCGCGACAGGCTCGGCCGGGGCAGCGTCCGGAACGGCCGCGCCCACCAACTGATCTGCCTCTGTGGGGGGCTGACTCGGACTAGTCGGTGGCGTGGGAACGCCGCCAACCGAACTGACGATCCGTGGCACGGCGGGCATGAGACCCTCGACAGGAACGTGGCTGACGAAAAGGGTCGAGACGCAACCGTCGGCCCGCCCGGCAACCAAAGCCGACCGGCAATCACGAACAGTCCCAACCAGCTGCTGTCCGATCGTGAGCGGGCTTAGGCTGCGACTCG
>DASZFH010000119.1:0-10064 GCA_035939985.1 Candidatus Dormiibacterota bacterium | reverse complement strand
GTCTGCTGATCGAAATGAGTGCGGATTCGCTGCAACGAGTCGTCCAAACCCTGACCGGCAACCCAGGCTCGCCGCGCCCGCACAAGCTGGACCTGATCGTCGCGATCGAACAGTTCCTGGCTGATCCCCACCTGGTTCGGGAGCTGATCGCGACCGCCCCTCCGGCGTCGGCAGCTCTGTTGCAGCAAATTCGAGGCCAGGGCGCGATCAGCGTTTACGAATTGACTCCCGGGCAGTCGGGCCAGTCATCAGCGCTGCTGGCGGAATGGCGGGCTTGGAGTTACCAGCGTTTTGCAGGCACCCCAGGTCCGCTCGTTTGGCTTCTGGAGCGGGGCATGCTTCTCACCGGCGCCTCCTACTCGGCCGAGATAGTGGTACCCGCTGAGGTGGAGTTCGCGCTTCGCGGCCGGGTCTTCTCGTCTTGGCAAACCACCGAGCCGGAGCTGGAGTTGGTGGCTGGGGGCCAGGGCCGACCGGCGATCCAACTGCTGTCGGATTTGGACGGCCTGCTGGAATCCGTCCGGGTTCGTCCGCCAACGGAATTGCAGAAAGGTGGGCTGGCCCAACGAGATCTGCAACGCCTCGGCGTCGGCCTTGGATTGACGGCCCCTCAGGTTGATCTGCTGGTTGAACTTGCCGGGCTCATCGATCTGCTCGAAAGCCAGGTGATTCGCCCCGAAAAAAGGGAGCGGAGCCGATCTTACGGGCGGGTCATCCAATCACAACAGGTGGTCATGGTTCCCAGCGCTGAGGTGCCCGCGTGGCGCCAGGCCTCTGCCCATGAACGCTGGGCCGCGGTGGTGTGGGCCTGGTGCGATTTGCTGGCCGAAGTTGGCGCCCCGAGCGCATGGCAAGCCCAACCTACTTCGCCGCTTTGGAACACACCTCGGCTGCTGGCCGCGATCTTGGCCGACGTGCCACCGGGCCAAGCGGCGACGGTGACTAGCCTCGGGGCAAGATTGGCCTGGGGGCATCCCCGCCAGATCTCTGATCAGGAGCAGGGGTGCCTGATCGTGCAGGCGGTGGGGGAAGTCCTGGCCTGGATGGGAGCGGGTGATCTTGGGCCAGGTTTGAGCTTGACTCCGCTGGGCCGCGAGCTGTTGGTCGGCGAACCGGATCTGGCTACTCTCCAGCAGCTCTTTCCGACCGGTGTCGACACATGCACGATCCAGGCGGACCTCACGGTCATCGTCTCGGGGCCACCCACCTCCGAACTTGGCCTCGGATTGGGTGAGATGGCTGACCTGAAGAGCACCGCCCCGGCTCGGGTCTACGCTGTGGGGGAGGCTTCCCTGCGTCGAGCATTCGACTTGGGCCGAACCGCCGAGAACATCCTGAGCTTCCTGGATGCCCACGCCCCAGCTGGGGTACCACAGAATTTCCGAACCATGGTCGAGGACGTGGCTCGCCGGCATGGCAGGCTGCGGGTCGGAGCGATGTCCTTCTACGTCCGCAGTGACGATCCGGCCACGATCGCGGAATTGGTCTCGGCGCGCAAATTCAAGGGCCTTAAGGCTCGCCTCCTCGCGCCCACGGTGGCGGCGGTGGAAGGCAAGAACCTGGCCCAGGTGGTCGAGGCCCTTCGGGCCGCTGGGGCAATGCCGACGGTGGACGCAGATAACTCGGCCCCGACGCCAAGGGCGGTCTCCCCGGAGAATTCCTCCAGCCCCTCTCGGGCGGGATTCGGCTGGCACCGCCCAGTTCTGGATGCCCGAGTGGCCACCTCGCGGCCGACTCTGGCCCAGGCCGAGAAGCTGGTGGAGTCGCTGAAAGGATCTCCCCGTTCAATACCAGGGCCTTCGGGCATCGTCGGCAAGCGTGGTAAGGCCCCCATCCTGCGTCTCCACCCGGACCCCGAAGACGACGATCTGACTGAGCTCAGGTGACGGTGGACAATCCCCTCATCGTTCAGAGCGATCGGACGCTTCTGCTTGAGGTTGCCCATCCCCGTGCCGAGGAATGCCGGGCGCAGCTGGCCCGGTTTGCCGAGCTGGAACGCAGCCCTGAGCACATCCACACCTATCGCATCTCCCCTCTCTCTTTGTGGAACGCGGCCGCAGCGGGAATGAGCCCAGCCGAGATGGTGGCTGCCCTGAACGAGTTTTCCAAGTACCCCGTTCCTGCGGCGATCGGCAGCGAAATCGTCGATCAGGCTTCGCGATACGGCCGCCTAGTGATCGAGAGTGACGGCGGGAGTCTGATCCTGCGAGCGGACGAGCCGGCTGTTTTGGAGGAGGTCAGCCGGGCCAAGGCGGTGGCGGCGTTGCTCGGTGCCCGCCTCGGGCCCGACCGGTTCGCGTTCATGCCGCTGGCTCGGGGCCGTCTCAAGCAGGCCCTGATCAAGGCCGGCTGGCCCGCTCGGGATCTGGCCGGGTACACCGATGGGGTGGCGCTGGAGCTGGGGTTGGTGTCCGAGACAGCGGACGGCGAGCCCTTCGTCCTTCGGCCTTATCAGCACGCGGCCGCGCGGGCCTTCTGGATGGCGGGCGGGGCGGAGGGTGGCAGCGGGGTGCTGGTTCTGCCGTGTGGAGCCGGCAAGACGGTCATCGGGATGGACGTGATGGCGCAGGCCTGCACCAGCACCCTGATCCTGGCCACCAATGTGGTCGCGGTGCGCCAGTGGAAGGCGGAGGTTCTGCGCCGGACTACGCTGCGTGAGGATCAGGTGGGCGAGTACTCCGGGCAGGAGAAGTCGGTCCGGCCGGTCACCATCGCCACCTATCAAGTCCTGACTCACCGCTCCAAGGGGGCGGACAAGGAGGACCCCAACAGCTACCCGCACCTGGCCCTGCTCAGCGGTGCCGATTGGGGGCTGGTGATCTACGACGAGGTTCACCTGCTACCTGCACCGGTTTTCCGCATGACGGCTGAAATTCAATCCAAGCGTCGGCTGGGTTTGACCGCGACCCTGATCCGGGAGGATGGGCGCGAGGACGATGTCTTCAGCTTGATCGGGCCCAAGCGATACGACGCGCCCTGGCGTGAGCTGGAGGGCCAGGGCTGGATCGCCCCCGCGGTCTGCGAAGAAGTTCGAGTGGCATTTGATCAGGAGCGAAGGATGGAGTACGCGGTGGCCGAGCTGGCAGACCGCCACAGGATCGCGGCCACCAATCCGCGCAAGCTCGCGGTTCTCGAAGCCATCGCTCGCCACCACGCAGACGACCGGGTGCTGGTGATCGGGCAATACATCGATCAGTTGGAGGAGGTGGCCGCGCACCTGGGCAGCCCGCTGCTGACCGGAAAGACGGCCAACCGGGAGCGCGAGAAGCTCTACGAGGCATTCCGCACGGGGGAGCTGCGGCGCCTGGTCGTATCCAAGGTGGCCAATTTCTCGATCGACTTGCCGGAGGCCAACGTTGCCATCCAGATCTCAGGGACCTTCGGTTCCCGCCAGGAGGAGGCCCAGCGGCTGGGGCGGATCCTGCGCCCCAAGGCGGACGGGGGCCAGGCGAGCTTCTACACCATCGTCACCCGAGAAAGTTCGGACCAGGACTTCGCTCTCCACCGCCAGATGTTCCTGGCCGAACAGGGCTACCGCTACGAGATCTCGGACGAATCGCGTTGGGTGGCGGATCTGCCTCCCTCGGGACGTCCTGTTCTTCGCGTTCTCAGCTCCGAATAGGGCTCCTCCACCAGCGGAGCGGGGGGAGGGCCGGGAGGGGGTCGTCGGGCGCGTCGCCTGGTATGGCTCCGTGGAATCGCAGATTGGGACATCCTCGCTTCTGAGCCCCCCGCCGTCGGATTCCTGATATGGTTAGCAACGGTTAGCAACATGGCTCGATCCGCTGCCAGTCGCAGCTTTTCACTTCGGTCCGAAGAGGTCCCTCGCTTCGACGGCCTGGTGGAGCGGATGGCCAATGGCAGCCCGACCGAGTTCGTGCGCCGGGCCATGGATCGGATGGAGGCTCTGGAGAATTGGCAGTTGTTTCTGGAGGTTCGTGAGATCGGGCTTCGGCGCGCCTATGAGAGGGGAGGTAGCACTCCCGAGCAGCGCCGTGCCGCTGTAAAGCGGGCACTCAACCCTTCCTCCCAAACCTAAGCGGATCTCGTCGGAATGACGGGTGCGGGCAAGGTCCCGGTAGTTGTTGATATCAACGTCCTAATCGACGCAATCGAGGCTGAGCCCGACGTTGCCAGTTGGACATCGCCTCCTCCGGTTCGGGGCAATCCGGCGGCCATGGTCCTGGCCATTCTCAACGAGGGCCTCGAATTCGGGATCTGGTTCAGCAAGCACATTCACGATGGCACCAAGCGAGTGCTGGTTCAAGAGTTCGGCTGGACAGACGAGGAGGGCGATAAGTATTTGAGCTTTTTGACCGCCGCTGCTGAACGAACCGGCGGAATGGTCGAACCGGCACTCCAAGTTGCCGATTGTCCCGATTGGGAGGACAACCGAATCCTGGAACTCGCCCACGAATGTGGCGCCCTCATCATCGTCAGTTCAGACGCTCACCTGCTGGCGATGTCGCCCTGGCGGGGAATCCCGGTTATGACCCCGGACGCATTCGTGGCGCGCGTTGATGCCATGCGCCGCAATCTCCGTCGATTTGGGCGACCTGACAACAGGGAACGTTAACAGTCCGAAGGGACACTCAAGAGAGATCGGATTCCGGTATAATACGAACATGCGTTCGGCTCTGGGTGATAGCCTTGCCACCCCCCTCCACGGCGCCATCGGTGCGTTGGATCAGCAACTCTCGCGGCTGAACCCTGCAGCCCTCGGCGAGGAACTGATCGAGCTGCGGCGGGCCCAGGATCGGCTTGAGGCCGTCTTCGCTCACGCGCTGCGCCGTTTCGATAAGTCACAGGCCTACGCCTCCGATGGTGCCTATTCACCCGTGGCCTGGCTGCGCTGGCGTTGCCACCTGTCCTCCAACTCCGCCGCCGAGCGCGTGGGCATGGCCAGGGTATTGGGCGACCTCCCCCAAACCGATGCCGCTCTATCTGATGGCTCGATCGGTTATCAGCACGCGGCCCACATCACTCGCACTGCGGGGCAAATCGGGGTGGAGGCAGTTCGGGAGGCGGAACCCATCCTCCTACCGGCAGCCCACAAACTCGACCCCAAGCAGTTCTCTCTGGTCACACGGCACCTGCGCCACTGCGCCGACCCCGATGGGTCGCTATCTGACGCCAATCGACGCTTCGACCACCGCTACCTCAACCTCAGCGAGGCCTCGGATGGCGCGGTGTTCCTGGAAGGAATGCTCGACGCGGAGGGTGGGGTGGCATTGCGGACAGCGCTCAACGCGCTCAACCCACCGCTACCAGACGAAAAGCGGAACCCCAGCCAGCGCCGCGCCGACGCGTTGGTTGAACTGGCGCGCAGAGGGTTGGATTCAGGCAAGCTGCCCGAGGTTGGCGGGGAACGGCCCCACCTGACCATCACCACCACCCGCGAGACGCTGGCTGGTGTCCTCGGCAACCCGGGTGGGGATCTGAACAGCGGTGTTCCTGTCCCAGGTGAGACCGTGCGTCGCATCGGTTGCGATGCGATCGTGACGATGGTGGTGCTCGACGGCAATGGCCAACCCCTCGACGTCGGCCGAGCCGGCCGGGTGGTGCCCACTCGGCTTCGCAAGGCTTTGGTCGCCCGCGACGGTGGCTGCCGCTTCCCAGGTTGCGACCGCCCGGCCAACTGGACCGATTGCCATCACATCCAGCACTGGGCCCAAGGTGGCGAGACCAAACTGAGCAATCTGGTGCTGACCTGCCGCCGCCACCACCGAATGATCCATGAGGAGGGTTGGCGGCTGGTCTGGGAGGACGAGCATCGTGTGGTCGCCATCCCACCCGACCGCTTCAAACAGCGATTGGTGGGGCTGCCGGCGGGGTGATCGCAGTTCGCACATGATGCAACCGTGGCTCGAAGATCGGCCAGCCTGAGACCTAAATGTTTAGGTCAGCTTCTGCCTTGGTAACAGATAGATAGAGGGGTTTGCGGGCCCCTAAATCAAGGAGGTGCATTCTGATGAACGTTCGTTATTGGGATCCTTGGGCTGACGTCCTGCAGGCGCAGCGGGACATGGACCGGCTCTTCGATCAAGTCTTCGGCCAGGCTGGTAGCCGCCGAGCAGTTGTTGGCGAGGGAGATGAAAAGACAACCTACCTGCTCCCGGTCGACATTCTTGAGGACAAGGGTGCCTATAAGCTGACCGCGTCTGTTCCCGGGTTTGCGCCCGAAGATGTCGACGTCACCTGGCACGAGGGCGTGCTGGCCATCGAGGCCAAGGCGCCTGATCGCAAAGTGGAGGGCACCTGGCTCCGCAAGGAGCGTGGCTATGGGTCGGCGAGCCGGAGGTTGCAACTGCCGAGCCAGATTGAGCCGGACCGGATCTCGGCCAGCTTCGAGAACGGGGTCCTGACGGTGACCGTCCCCAAGGCCCAGGCGGCGCAACCGGTCAAGATCGCGGTTAACGGCGTTCCCCCCAGGCTGGAGCCAGGCCAGACCAGCCCCTGACGCGACGTAACCATGGCGGCGCCAGCCCACCTTGACGCGGGCTGGCGCCGCTTCGGTCAGTGTCAATTCGGACGTCTTCCGGGACTGTCCGTCGCACGTCCGCCATGGGCGCCGGATGATTAGGGGGATGAGGTGGCAACCATGCGGTGGGTAGGCATCCGTGTCTGTTGGCCCGCCCCATCCGACCTGAGCTTCGTGTCAAGATTTGATAACGACGATGGGTGGTGAGGTCAAGTTGCGGCTGCCTCTAATTCTGGGGTGTTTGGCGTTGGTCGGTGGATCTGCGTGCTGGCCGTACGCGGGTGCTCACGGGCCGAGTCCGAGCCCGGTGGCGGTGGCGACGCCGTCGCCGCGCCCCTCGCACTACGTGATCCCGAGCCCCAGTGGGAGCATCGATCCCAACAATCCAATCCTGCATCCGAAGAAGGCAGATCTGACGATCTCGGGCGATGTTCAAGGTAATTACCCAGTCTTCACCGTCGATCAGTGCGGGCCGGGGGGTTCCTCATGGGTGATTTCCGCGTCGAGTGCCGGACCTACAAACTCCGGGGTCTTTCTCAGCTTTTCGATTGCGGGTTATCACGGATCCGGAACTTACGAGATCTCACACCCTGGCTCAGAGGCCGAGGCAATTGTGGTCGGGAAAACGGATATTGATGTCGGCGCCACGAGCGGCACGGTAACCCTTGGTGCCAATGGCGAGAGCGTCACTTTCAATACGACTAAGTTCAGCCAGCATCTCTCGGCGGGCAAGGACGGCACACTGATCTTCAACGGGGCGATTTCCTGCACCACCCCTGCCGACTAATGGTGTTCGACCAAATCGTCCGCGCCGTCTCTGCCTGAGACCAGGATCATCAGAGGCATGTGGCGTCCGCGATTTCGCAGGTGGGCCATGATGGGGGTTACCGCCTTGGTGTTATCGCTCATTCCGATTTCACCGCGCCCAGGACAGGCGGTGGACTGTCCAGCTCTGCCGGACCTGCGTGTGAACGGTGGCCCGGTAACCGTCGACTGGTCGTCTGACTGCGGATTGCCTGCGGGAACGCTGCAGGGCCACGGGTTGCCGCCGATCCCCCAACGTTTTCCTCCCTTGGGGGGTGGTCCAGAGGGTGCGACGTGCACTGAGGAACAGGACATGCCGGTATATACCGCTTTCCTGGCCTACCCCGGGAATGATTACTACTCCCTGTCTTGGAATGACCCGACGTCGACCGCCGAAGCCATTGGATCGACGGGCAACCCTAACGCGACCTCTGTCACGGAGAAGATGAGTCCCGGGATTCCCGGGTCAGTCAGCGATGACCCGAACACCTTCTATCCCCCAGACGGCCAGGAGTTCAGAGCCAGCAACCTGATGGGCCCCGACGCAAACTGGAACTATTACCCGAAGGACTACCCGTTCTGGGTGCCGTACGTCTTCTACGGCGCATGGCATCAGTGGGGATCAGATATGTCATGGCATTGCGGTGTGCAAGAGGCGCGAGTAGCGACCTCCTATAAGTACTTCTTCGATCAGAAGAACCCATCGCAGGTGGTCTGGAACGGGTCGTACCCCAGCAACTACTGGGTCAACCCGTGTGCGGCGGCTGCTAACCCGCTTCGGGGGAGGGATGGGAAATATTTGTCGCCCAGCTTCATCACGGGGTGGCTGATGGCTGCCCAGGAGACGGTCAACGCGTGCGTCGAGCTGGCCAACCCTTACGTGCAGCCGATGCCGCAATGCGACGGAGTCGCCGGTCATCCGGGGTGTCCGATCTTGGGTAACGCTCTTGGGACGATCACCGCGACAGGCGGGACGATCCAGTCGTCGCCCAACTCGGACCGGGGGGTTGTCAGGCTGCCGAGCTGCTTCTGGGTCAACGGTGAGACGTCCACCCAGACCGCCAAGCTGCAGGAGATCCCGGGAGCGACCGCCTATTACTACAAGTTGGAGGGTGGTCTCGGGGGGGTTACTTGGAACTTTGGGGATGGGTCTGGCGATCAACCCACGATCTCTGGGCCAGATGGCCTCGGCCAGAACCTGCCCGGAGCCAACTGTCTCAATGCCTCCACGGATCCGGTTCGGCACACCTACACCAAGGTGAGCGACGCATACCACGTGACGGCCACCGAACACTTCGGCATCACCGCCGAGGGTGTTGCCTGCGCAATGGTTGGGGGACAGCAGGATTGCACGCCCACACAGCACGTGGACATCTCAGGAATTTGCCCCGCCGGATTCACCGGGGAGAACCAAGGTTGCTATGCCGACCTTACGGTGGCCACCGATGTCCGGGTGGGTCAGATCGAATCCATCCCCATCGCCTGACCCGACGAGTCGCCTGGATCGATCACTCCAAGGGCTTTGGCAGGACCGTGACAACGTGCCGCTCGAGCCAGGCCGCAGCCTGGTCTTCGTCGCAGCCCTTGTTGGCGATGGCAACGACAATGACCAAATTATATCTTATATAACCGGGGGCGGGGCGGGAGCTCCGACGAACCCCCGCCCGAGGCCGGTTACACCGACAGCAGGTCCCCTACCTCGCGATCACCAGGTACTGGAGGTAGCTGCTGGAGCCCGATTGCACGTTCGGGCCCAAGCTCACCTGACCAGCTTGGAACGTCTTTTGGAAGACTTCGAAATGGGTCGGAGTGCTCTCGCTGTCGACGATCTGCAACCCTGAGTCGACCCAACTCGAATCCATCCAGGATCTCCGTCCGATGCGGGCGTCCACCGCGACGGATACAGTCATCGACTGGCTGATGGTGAATGTCACCAACGGGTTGGCTGTCGAAGTCTTTGAGTTGGCCGCGGGCCGGACCCAAACCGAACCGAGAAGGCTGGGTGCAACGTACGTCATGGTGTAGGTCCGGTCGCCATAGCAGAGGTTCCCCACCTGAAGGTTGCTCTGGATGGACCAGTTCGACGCGTTAGTCGTGTCGCCCACAATCAGGTTGCTGATGGTTCCACTCCCGGAGGGGGTCACCGAGTTGGACTGCGCCGACGCCGGCCCTGTGCCAACACTGTTGGTCGCGGTCACGGTGAAGGTGTAGGCCGTTCCGTTGGTGAGGCCCGTCACCACGGCGGAGGTCGTGGTCCCGTTGGTGGTCGTACTCTGGCCACCCGAGGAAGTCACCTTATAGGAGGTGATGGTCGCCCCGCCATTGCTGGTCGGTGGCGACCAGGTGACGGTTGCTTGGGCATTACCAGCGCTGGCGACGACGTTAAGAGGAGCGCCAGGAACGGTTGCCTGATTCACCGGAGTCACCGAGTTCGATTGCGCGGATGCGGGGCCGGTGCCCACGCTGTTCGTCGCCGTAACGGTGAACGTGTAGGCAGTCCCGTTGGTGAGGCCGGTCACCACGGCGGAGGTTGTGGTCCCATTGGTGGTCGTACTCTGACCACCCGAGGAAGTCACCTTATAAGAGGTGATGGTCGCCCCGCCATTGCTGCTCGGTGGCGACCAGTTGACGGTTGCCTGGGCATTGCCGGCGCTCGCAACCACGTTGAGGGGAGCGCCCGGAACCGTCGGCTGGCTCACTGGAGTGACGGAGTTTGATTGTGCCGACGCTGGGCCGGCGCCGACGCTGTTCGTCGCCGTCACAGTGAAGGTGTAGGCGG
>DASZFH010000118.1:0-3677 GCA_035939985.1 Candidatus Dormiibacterota bacterium | reverse complement strand
GAATCGCCCCAACCAACTTCACGCGGCAAGGGACGTGCGCGCCACTATAGCCCAACACGGGCGACTGTGACACCTGTTACAGCGATGGCCCCGGCATCCCGCAGCGTCTGGGCGCAGGAGTCAAGGGTTACTCCGGTTGTGAACACGTCGTCGACAAGCAAGATCCTGCGGCCATGGAGTAGGTCCCCGGTCCAGGCAAAGGCTCCCGCAACGTTCGATCGCCGTCGCTCGCGATCGAGGCCTACCTGGGTCGGGGTGTTGCGTTCACGGGTGAGGGCGCCAGGTTCCGGCCGGACCTTGAAATGGCGGCGGAGCACCGCCGCGATCAACTCGGATTGGTTAAACCCCCGCTCCCGGAGGCGTGCTGAATGGAGCGGAACCGCAAGAATGTGGTCGAAGCTCGATGCGTCCTCCAGCAAGGGCACTGTGAGCAGGCCCAAGACCTTCGCCAAAGGCCGGCGGCCGCGATATTTCAATTGGCCAATGGCCCGTTCGAGAGGCCCCTCATAGCTCCCACACCAACGCAGCCAAGTCAACCAGCGCATGGTTCGTCGGCACGGGCACCTGCCCCCTGGGAATTCGAGCTGATTCCAACAGCGGTCGCACCGCGGCTGATGGGGGACAACGATCCGGGCCAGACAGCCCCCGCAGAACCAGGTGCCCAGGGCACCACAACCGCCGCACCTGGGCGGAAGGAGCAGATCGAGCAGGCCGACCACCATTCAACCCTAGGACCGCCGTCAAGGTCATTCACAGGCCGGCCGAACTCAATCGAACTGAAGCGGTTCGCCAACCTCCAAATTCAGTCCCTCAAGCGTTCCGGCCGGCAATTCGACCACACAGCGGGCACCTAGAACCAACAGCACCACCCGCCATCGCCCAAGGCGAGGGTAAATTCGACGTACCCGGTGCTTTTTGTCCAGGAACACCGCATCGATGGGAAAGTTCATGAAGAACATGTGGATCCCATTGCAGGGGTCGATCAGCATTCCGCGGCCAGGATCAAGCCGGCGCCGAAACATCAATCCAAGCCCACGTCCAATGAAGGTCCGGGGTACCTCAAGTCGATCGGCGAGTATCCGCCCCGACCTGGGATGGGTCAAGGTGGTGGGCCGGAAGCCCCAGCTCACTACCAGATCACCCGGGGAGTGGCGGCTTCCTCCGCCGTGTCTATAGTCGTACTCCGCATCCCCAGATACTAGGTCAGTAGTTACGAGGCCTGGCCGCCTCAAACCCCATTTCGCTCACAAGCTCGCCCAGCAGCTCCCTGGTAGATTGCCGTCGTGCCCGATTTCGCCAGCGCTGGAGTCCGAATCCACTACCAGACAGCCGGCACGCCGACCGGTCCCCCGGTCATCCTGGTCCATGGCTTCGCAAGTGACTACCAGCTGAACTGGGTAGGAAGTCGATGGCAGCAAACCCTCGAGGCGGTCGGGTTTCGACTGGTTGGGCCTGATTGTCGGGGTCATGGAAAAAGTGACAAGCCTCATCACCCGGAGGCCTACTCAACTCAACTTGCCGTCACAGACCTGATCGGACTGTTGGACCACCTAAATCTGCCCCGTGCCTCCCTGATCGGCTATTCGATGGGCGCCAGAATTTGCGTGGCCCTGGCGGTTGAACACCCTGAAAGGGTGCAGCACTTGGTCCTAGGCGGAACGGATATGGTCGGTATCGGGCCGCACGCCGCCCTGATCGCAGCCCGCTTGCGTGGTGATGAGCTCATCAGCGATGCGGCCGCCAATGATTTCTGGAAGTTCGCTGTTAGCCGCCCTGATAACGATCTGAGGGCACTCGCCGCCTGTATGGAATCGTCGCCGAAGCCTTTCACGACCAGCCTGCTAGGAGGCATACTCGCACCGACCCTGGTTGCTTGCGGCGAGTACGACGCGGTTGCGCCCGACGGAGCCACTCTTGCCGCTCACATTGTTGGGTCACGCTACCTGTCGATCCCAGGCCGCGACCATATGAGCGCCATAACTTCCCGCGATTTCAAAAACGCGGTTGTGGGATTTCTATCCGAGGGGACCTACGTCGACCGGGAGTGAATCAGAACGAGGGCAGCCGGCCCGAGGAGAATGATCCAGAGGGTCGGGAAAATGCAGCCGATCATGGGGAGCATCATTTTGAGAGAAGCTTGGGCTGCCTTTTCCTGAGCTCGCTGCCGCCGTTTGCGGCGGATCTCCTCGGATTGGAGGCGGAGAATCTTGGCAATCCCAACCCCCATCTGCTCAGACTGAATTATCGCCTGGATAAAGTTATGCAAGTCCTCAACTTTGCATCGGCGCCCCATGGCGTCCAGCGCGTCCAGTCGAGACCGACCCAACCTGACTTCTTGCAGCACCTGACCGAACTCAGCGGCCAGGGCGTTGGTGAACTTGTCGGTCACTCGGGCGAGGGCTGCATCAAAGCCTAGGCCTGCCTCGACACAGATTGTCAGAAGGTCAAGCGCGTCCGGTAATGCAACCTGGATACGTCGTTTTCGTTGCTGCACTTTCTGCCGGATGTACAGAATCGGAAAGAAGAGTCCGATCGCCGCGCCGGCACCTCCGAGCCCCAACACCCAACCCGGGCTGGACCCTTGGCCCGAAACGAGCCAACCCAGCGCCAGGCCGATTATGCCCCCAATTACGAGCAGGGCGTAGCGCAGGGCAATGAATTCGCTGGCGGAGAGGTTCCCGGGGCGTCCGGCCAGGGCCAGCTGACCCTCCAGGTCTTCGCGAGCACGATCAGGGGTTCGATTCCCCAAAGCTTTTGCCAACCGCTCCATCGTCGGCCGGATCAAACGCTCAGAAAACGGTCGCTGAAGCTCGATCTCCTCCAGCGTTAGGGGACGCTCCCCGCCATAGGCCTGCAACCGTTCCTGGACCATTTCCCCGGTGGACGCGGTCGGGCGGCTCATGCCCCAGAAGGCGGCTACGATTCCCAGCGCAGCCAGAAGGCCAAATACGATAACCGTCGTCGTACTCAAAGCTAGACCTCGATCTTTGTGATGCGCCTGACGATGGCATTGCCAACCAGGATAAAGAAGAGAGCGATGACGATCATCGCGATACCGAATGGATCTTTGACCATGGGTGTGAAGTAAGTCGGGGTGACGAAATACATGAAGATCGCGAGAGCGATCGGCAGCAAGGTGATGATCCAGCCTGACAGGGTCGCCTGGGCGGTCAGTGTCCGAATTTCACCCTTGATCCGGATCCGATGCCTGATGGTCTCGGCAATGTTGTCGAGGATCTCGGCCAGATTACCTCCCACCTGGCGGTGGATTCCAACCGCCGTGACCATAAGGTCCAAGTCGGGGCTGTCGATCCGGCGAACCATATTGAACAGGGCCTCATCAACTGAACCACCCAGGTTCATCTCCCGTACCGCTCGGCCGAACTCGTCGGAAACTGGTGGGGAGCCGTTCTTAGCCACGGTATCGACCGCCTGGGCAAACGAATATCCCGCCTTCAGGGCATTGGAAAGCAGCACCAAGGTGTCACTTAACTGATCGTTAAAAGCCCGTAGGCGGCCGGCTTGCCGGAATCTCACGTATAGCCCGGGCAGAAAGTAGCCACCAACCGCCGCGATAATGAATTGAAGGCCCACGTTGAAGCGGTAGAGGAAGATCAGCCCCAGCAAGCCTGCCACCGCGATCTGAATGGCTAGGAATTCCGACGTCCGAAGCTTGA
>DASZFH010000117.1:0-6261 GCA_035939985.1 Candidatus Dormiibacterota bacterium | reverse complement strand
CGCCAAGCAACATCCAGGAGAAAAGACCTCCGCCGGCTAATGCCCAGCAGACCGCCCGCCGCCGCAATCGACCCACCTTTCCCGACTCCCCAGTCATTGGAGCCACCCGAACTCCGGTTCTAAACCTCGCCGCAGCGGGTCACCGAAGTACTAGGACTAAACCGGCTAGAGCCCCTCTCTCCCTCATCACCCGCGTCGGCGATCGACACGCATACTCCCCCTCCCGGAGCCTGGCCCAACCCTAATCAGTCGGTGGGGCTTTGTCAATTCGCAATTGCACTCTTGTCGTGGCTCGGCGACTACCACCCCCGGGTTCGCGCTAGCCAATAAGCATCGTCTCGACCATCTCTGGGCCGGGTTAGAGTGGTTGGAGGCGGACCTTGGGGTCCCGTGCCGCTGTTGACCATGATCCCCAGCCCAGCCGCGACCACCAAACCCAGGGCAAGTACAAAAATCCCGGGTCCCCCCCCGGACGCCAGATGGCGCAGCGACGCCGTTACGCCAAGAGGCGTGATGAGGCCCTGGGTCGGTGCCGCCGCCAGGCGTTGATCCACCACCGCGGTCGCTCCCGACCCACCGTCGCCGTTTCCATCGACCGAACCAGTCGACCCGTCGCTCCCGGTGGATACTGGCCCCCCCGAAACGGTGGGACCGCCTGACGTGCTTGTTCCAGAGGAATCGTTACCACTGGCGGTGCCCCCCCTGTTACTGGGATTATTCCCACCCGCCGCCGTGTTGGCCCCGCCCGCGCTGCTACCACCGCCACTCGATGAACTGCCGCCGGAACCCCGGCTGTTGCCGGAGGGGTTGTTGGCCGGCGGTGCATTGTTGATGGGAACCACTGGGGGCTGTTTATTGGCTGGGGCGCCAGGCGCGGGGTTGTTGGCTGGGGCACCAGGCGCGGGATTGTTGGTGGGACCACCTGGGGCTGGGTTGTTGGCCGGCGCGGACCATGACTGACCGAGAAGGTGGGTGTGGAAGAACTGACCGTAGTTGTCGGTCGGGGTGCCCGAATAATCCTTGATGAGCACGAACTGGGAGTCGCCCCAGGTATTCCAAGTCCATCCCAAGTAGCTCACTCCGTGGGCATCCGCCCACGGCAGGAACTGCTGGTCGTAGATCGGCGGTGAAATCACCGAATCTCCGGTCTCTCCCACGACCAGCGGTACCCGGGCGGCGATGGGCGCATAAATCTGGTCCCAGGTCGTCTGCTGCGGGCAGACCGGATTGGCTCCTGAGGAGCAGGAATGGCTTGAATCGGGGTAGCTGTGCCACGATGCCGCCAACTGGTGAATCGGATCGCTGGGTTCATGTGACAGCCAGCCCGATAGGTCTCCCGACCAGCCCAGCCCACCGACCATGACCACGTTGGTGGCTCCGGTTCCACGCACAGCGTTGAGCATCCCCTGCATCCCCGGCGTGCTCCAGTCATAGGATTGCGTGTAGGGTTGCCCGCCCGTCAGGTACTGATTCAATACGC
Source organism: Candidatus Dormiibacterota bacterium (assembly GCA_035939985.1). GTDB lineage: Bacteria > Chloroflexota > Dormibacteria > Dormibacterales > Dormibacteraceae > DASZFH01. Next base: position 4,781 of record DASZFH010000117.1, on the reverse strand, counting down.
AGCCGCTGAGCCAGCAGCTCCAAGGATCCATCGAACTGTTCTTGAGGTAGCTCCCGTACAGAAAGGGCTCGTTGTAGAGATCGAAGATGGTGGCCGGGTCGCTCTTGAAGGCGGTGGCAACCTGTTGCCAGAAGGTGATCGAGTGGTCCGAGTCGGCCATCGGCTGCTGATCGAGCGCGGGAATGCCGCCGGGCGCATTCCAGTGCAGATCCAGGATCACGTAGAGCCCGGCCTGGTGCAGATCGCTGACGTACTGCTCGACCGCGTTCTGATAGGCCGATCCCCCGTACTGAGAGCTGACCCCGTTGATACCCAGCCAGCAATCCTCGTTGAGCGGCACCCGGATCGCGTTCATGTGCCAGGAGGCCATTCCCTGCCCAACCGCACTCGCACTGGGTCCGTCGAAGAGCCCGAACCCACGGCTGCTCGACGATCCCTGCTGAATGCACATGAACTCGCTGCCCGAATGGTCGGCCCCGATCAGCCTGATCGCCTGACCCCCGCCGTCGACCAAATGATTACCGGACACCGCGATCGATAGGGTGGCCGCTCGGGCCGGGACCGTTTGGATGGCGCCAAGCAACATCCAGGAGAAAAGACCTCCGCCGGCTAATGCCCAGCAGACCGCCCGCCGCCGCAATCGACCCACCTTTCCCGACTCCCCAGTCATTGGAGCCACCCGAACTCCGGTTCTAAACTTCGCCGCTGCGGATCCCATGAAACGAGGGACAAGAAATCGCAGAGCCCCTCGCTCATTCAACCGCGTCGGCGACCGTCACGCATACTCCCCCTCCCGGAGCCTGGCCCAACCCTAATCAGTCGGTCGGCCTTTGTCAATTCGAACCATACTCCGCCATCGTGCCTCAGCGGAAATAGGGCAGGGAAAGATAAGAGTCACTACGCCAAAATATGGGGGTGGTTCACGATTCACCAATGATTCCCGCGCTCATCGACGCATCATTGACCACCGCTATTAAGGAACATCTCGCCCTCAACGCCGATCCCGAGCGCGCACCCAGAATGCGGGCCTACATGAAATCCTCGATGCCCTATCGGGGGGTGGCGGCGCCAGCGTTGCATAAGATCTGCAGGGACCTGTTCAGGCAACACCCCTTGAACGGATTTGAAGCCTGGCAGGCAACTGTGCTCAATTTGTGGCACGGGGCTGAATTCCGAGAGGACCGCTATGCCGCCATCGACCTCACCGGCGACCGCCTTTATCGATCCCACCAGACCCCCGCCGCGCTGCCGCTCTATGAGGAACTGATCGTCTCGGGAGCGTGGTGGGATTATGTGGACACCGTCGCGGTGGACCGAATCGGGCCAATCCTCAGAAGCCACCCGGCGGAGGTCCAGCCGATGATGCTCGATTGGAGCCGGTCTGAGCATCTTTGGAAGCGACGGACCTCGATTATTTGCCAGGTTGGGGCCCGGGCCCACGTCGATTGGGACCTGCTCCGTTCGTGTATCGAACCCAACCTGGCGGATCGCGACTTCTTCGTTCGTAAGGCCATCGGCTGGGCGCTTCGCCAGTTCGCCCGCAGCCAGCCGGAGGTGGTGGCCGGCTATGTTGGGGAACTCGGCCCCAGGCTCAGCCCGTTAAGCCGCCGTGAGGCTACCAAGCACCTTAGCCGAGATTCACCGATTTGCGGCGAACGAATTGGGGTCCAGGTGCGTGAGATAGTGCTCTCACGCCGAGGACCGCAGTGATAATACCGAGCGCATTTGAACGAGGACCACAGAAGAGAGGGCGCTAGATTGCGTGCCTGGGCGCCAAGGCGTCGTCGTGGATCGGTGGATTTCGGCTAGTTGAGTTTGACCGTCCGCTCCTCCAGCCAGGTCGCCGCCTCGGCGGCACCCAATTGGCGAGTTGCGAGGCCCAGCGCATACTCGATCAGTTCTTCTTGAGAGGTTTCCAGCCGTAGACCTTCCCTCTCTAACCACAGACCCATGGCGTACATGGCAACACGCTTGTTGCCATCGACAAAGCCGTGGTTCTGGATCAGGGCTTCTGCCAATGCGGCGGCACGGAGACAGGCACCGTCGAACAGATAATGACCTCCAAAACCAGAGTAAGGCCTGGCCAGCGCCGACTCCAGGAGGCCGCTATCCCTGATCCCTTCGCCGCCGCCGAACTCGCCAATTGAAACTGTGTGTAGCCAGACCAGCTCCTCAATTTCAACCAGAGGGCGACGCTCGGAGGGCGCGCTATAGTCGTCAGCCTTTGGCAAGTTCGGTGAGAGCCTGGCGATATCTACCGGTGAACCGTGCGGCAAATTCAACCAGGTCTGGGGACGGACCATTAAGTGGCCTCATGTCCACCTCACCCGGGCGGGAGCTGATTTCGACTTCCATGCCCTCTACGAAACCAGACTCGCTCAACGTCTCAGGAGGCAGCGGGATCATCAGCGAGTTGCCCACGCGCCGCACCTTGCGAACTATCACCATCTCGGCAATTATACGATGTAATTTGTGCGGGGACACACTTGACGGTTTGCTATGCCCTTGCCCAGCCCCCCCACCGGTATACCTTGCCGGTTCCGGCGGTCGCGACAACCCCCTGAACGGACATCTCGAAATGGCCGAAGTCGAGCACATAGGCGGCTTCGTCACCCGGCTTGAACGCGACGTCGATAGGCCGCGACAGGGGAGCCCCCATAACCAGCGTCTGGCGCGTCCAGGTGGCGGGATCGAGCAGGGCCAGGGAGCGACCGACCTTGGGCGAACCGGCCGGAGCGGTCATCGGGGCTTCATCCCCAAAGAGAGCGACCAGCAGCTTCCCGGCATGCTTGCCAATCGACTCCGGCACCACCGCGAACTTGACCGCCGCGGCGTGGGGCTCGAAACGATAGAGCGCTTTTTCTGGAGCGGGAAGCGAATCGTGATTGGCGAGCAGGAAGGTTAGAGCCGGGCCACGCTCCGGTTTGAACTGCGGATCGGTGACCGGAATACCCCCGACAAAGTCGGGCCATCCGTACCAGCGATCGGGCTGGATTTCCCAGACCAGATCGGGCGCGTTGCCGATCGGCCGGCTACCCCGATCGTCGGCACCCTGGTCGATCACGATCAGACGGCCGTCAGGCAAAAACCCAATGCCATAACCGTTGCGAACTCCCCAGGCAACCAGCTCCAGCTCAGACCCGTCGGGGTTACAGCGCATCACCGCTGCGGTCGGCGGCGTTCCGGCGGGAACAACCTGCCCCGGCCCGGTGGCGGTACCAAAGGGCGAGAAAGCGCCGGTCGCGACGGTCTCCTCGGCAATCTCCGGGAGGGGGTTATTGGTGGTGACATTGACTCCGGTCAGGACCATATCGAGGCCGGGGACATCGTGGGCGTGGGGCAGGCGCCGGAGCCAGCCCATCTCGTAGGCGTCCAAGCCCACGATCCCCATGTTGGTCATCGCGCCCTGGGTGAAGTAGAGCCTGCCGTCGGGGCCGACCACCGCGGTGTTGGTGTGGTAGTTGCCGGGCCCGGGCATTCCCTCGACGATGGGTGTGGGATTCTGACCATCGAGATCAATGCTCGTGATCCGACCGGCCCCACCCTCGGACACATAGATCCGGTCCTCGTGGACTACGAGGCCGTTCAGTGGTTGGGCGAATCCCTCGGCGACGACCTCCGTCTTCCCCCCACTGACACGCAGCACCCGCCCGCCACGGGGCCCGCCGCCAAATCCAAGACCTGCCTCTCCGACGAACATGGTGCCATCCGGCGCGAAGGCCAGACTGGTTGGAAAATGAAGTCCGTCAACGACCTGCGTCAGGCCATCGTCCGGTGCGACGCCGCTCAGACGGCCAGCTGGCGGGCCAGCTCCTCGTGGTCGTAGTAGAGCGACTCCCTGACGATCTTGCCCTCTCGTCGGGTCACAACAGTCAGACCCCTGAGCTTGAACGCGTTACCGCTGGCCGGGAAACCGAGGTAGTCGCCCACGTGGGTTCCTTCAACTTCCCATTCGGCCACCACCTGATCTCCGTAGGCAAAGCGGTTGAGGATGTTGATCGAGGGGTTGGCGATGGCTTGCGCCTGCGCCAGCTTGCGGGCGTGGATGGCGTCCCGACCGATGACCGGTGAGTCGAGCCCAACGTCCTCAACGATCCCCTCGGGGTGGTAGTCCTGCGCCAGCGCCTGGACTCGGGCGGCGACATCCGGGGTGGTGGCGCTGGCCGCGGGAGCAACGTCCTGCTGCCCTTGGAGCTTGACGTGCTGCTGGTGGAAATCGACGTTGGTCTGCTGCTGGGCGGGAGTAGCCGCGGCGGGGGTGCCTGAGGTTGTCGATCGCTGGGTCGCGGCCCAGAGGATGGCCAGGCCGGCAGCTGTGGCCCCGGCCGCACCAACAGCGGTCACGAATCGACGGCGCGAGATCGCGCCGGTCTGCGCGTCGGAAACGAGCCGCTCGATACTATCCCGCTCCGATGTCATGGGTTTGCTCCAAATGCAGCGATTCGTGGTCTCCGCCGCGTCCGAGACCTAGCGTCCAGCCGAGCGGATTCATTCCAGATTAGTGGTTCAATCGATCCGGGCGCCGTCATGATGGAATTCGATTGCCCACGCCTCACTAAGCCCGAAGGCGGTAACCCCACGCAAGTTCAAGGGCCGACCCTCGTTAGGATACGCGGGTGGGAATCAAGGTCGGTCTGGGTGGGAAGGTGGCCATTGGGGCCCTGGCAGCGGTGCTGCTGGGAGTCTCCGGATGGGCTGACGCATCCGCGGTAGAGTCGATGGTCGCTGCGGGCCCCTGGCAGCAATTGGGCATGGCGGCCGCGCCTGGCCATGGGCGATCG
>DASZFH010000116.1:0-5265 GCA_035939985.1 Candidatus Dormiibacterota bacterium | reverse complement strand
GATTACCTGAATAATTGGACGGTTGGGGATGAATGTTTATTGCGGCTCGGCTACCGTCAAAGCCCCCGCGCACCCCCCTCTTAAACAGGTCATATGCGTGGATTCAGAGTTGAATCACCAGCATCGGCTGGGATCAGTTCTTCCCAATGGCTCCTGCCCCCATCAGCGCCAGGTCGACGTCTGCTTCCCCACGACAGGGGTTGGGCTCACCGACGCACCAAGATGACGTTCCCCTGAATAATTGGACCGGCCCGAGTCGGTCATATCGCGGCTTGGCTCCGGTCGAAGACCCCGCCCGCCCCTCTTTCGGGGCGGGCAGGTGGAAAGGCTCAGAGTCGAATCACCGGCTCAATCTGTTCCGACTGGATTCAGCAGGTGTGGATCGGAGTAGGCGTAGGAGTCGCTTTATAGGATGGGGTGGGTGTGACGCTGTGCGAAGGAGTCGGCGTGGGCGAGAAAGTCACCAGCGGGAGTCCCAACATGTGGTTGCGTAGGTACTGGCCGTAGTTGGTAGTGGGTGTGCCCGAGTAGTCCTTGATGAGCACGTACTGGGGGTCGCCCCACGCGTTCCAGGTCCAACCGAGGTATCCAACTCCGTGAGCATCCGCCCATGGCAGAAATTGCTCGTCGTAGATCGGCTCAGAAGTCACCGAGTCGCCCGTCTCGCCGACCACCAAAGGCACCTGCGCCGCGATCGGCGCATAAACCTGATTCCAGGTTGCCAGCTGCGGACAGACCGGATTGGCCCCGGCTACACAGGGATGGCTCGAGTCGGGATAGCTGTGCCACGATGCCGCCAACTGGTGTGCTGGATCGTTGGGCTCATGCGCCAGCCAGCCGGACAGATCGCCCGACCATCCAACGCCGCCGGCCATGACCACGTTGGTTGCACCCGTCCCGCGGACCGCATTCAACATTCCCTGCATCCCCGGCGTGTTCCAGTTATACGACTGTGTGTAGGGCTGCCCTCCGGTTATGAACTGATTCAGCCCGCATCCATTCAGCCAACAACTCCAAGGGTCCAGCGACCCGTTCTGCAGGTAGCTCCCGTACAGGAATGGCTCGTTGTAGAGATCGAAAATCGTGGCTGGATCGCTCTTGAAGGCGGTCGCCACCTGCTGCCAGAAGGTGATCGAGTGGTCCGAGTCCGCCATTGGCTGCTGGTCCAGAGCGGGGAAATTGCCGGGCGCGCTCCAGTGCAGATCCAAAATCACATAAAGGCCGGCCTGGTGCAGAGTGCTCACATACTGCTCTACGGCGTTCCGGTAGGCAACTCCCCCAAACTGGGAGCTGACTCCGTTGATTCCCAGCCAGCAGTCTTCGTTGAGTGGTACTCGGATCGTGTTCATGTGCCATGAAGCCATTCCCTGCCCCACGGCAGTCGCGCCGGGCCCGTCGAAGATGCCCCAACCACGATTGCTCGACGTTCCGTTCTGAATGCACATGAACTCGCTGCCCGAATGATTAGCGCCGATCAGCCGGATGGTCTGGCCGCTGCCATTGACCATATGATTCCCTGACACCGCGACCGAGAGCGCAACCGCGCTCACCGGATGGCTTTGTGAAACCATGAAAGAAGCGGCCAAACAAACCGCTGCCGCAATGCTCACCAATACGTGAGCGCCTGACTGCCTTGAACTAAAGCCAACCATGTCGAACCCCCTATCCGCAGGCCCCCCCCAACAACACTGCGCGACCGAAGGTGACGATTCCTGACTAATCTGACGGGTTTGGGTCGGCTTACTTGCGGCCCGAGCGTCCACCTCCGAGCGCGCCTCATCCCCCCGGGCCGGGACAAATGCCCAGTCCCTTTCGCACCCATCCATCGGATCGACCCCTTTTGCCGCTACCTCAAGACCGATTGGCCCTCTACCATCGTTTGGATGAGCCAAACGTCGAAGCTCGAGTTCGCCGCGACCCGGTGGATCCCGGCTAAGCCCGCACCGGTGACTGCCTCTCCGTGACTTTGGTCGCCATCCTGGCCGGTGGCTTCCTGATCATCGGCCTGCGGACCCGCCGAGGACCGTTGGTTGGCCTGGAGACTGCCCTAGCGGTTCTGGCCCTGATCGCGGTTGCCTTGGCTTACGCCTGGAAGCGCCACTGATGGGACTCTTGTCGTAATGGCCGCTCAAACCACGGCAGGCCTTCCGATGCCCCAGGCGATCCCCGAGCTGAGTCGTAGGCGCAGGCGATTCCAACTGCGCCTACGAATCGCGGGACTGGCTCTGGGTTCGGTGGGCGCATTTCTTGCGGTCCAAACCGTTTTCGGCGGCAAGCTCGCACTGCTCTTTGTCCTCCCGACTCTTGCCATCCCAATTGTGGCCTGGCGAGAACCGCGAAGCATGCCCGTGGTCCTGCTGGGCGGCGCCTGCCTGATCGAGCAGTTTCCGCCGGCCAACGCAGACCTGCTGACCGACCATATCCCGCTCTTCACCAGCTTGTCCGAAGGCCTCGGCCTGACCGGCGTCTATGTCAACCCGTTTGAGCTTGTGCTGGGGCTGTTCCTCGCCATCCTAGTGTTCCGCGGCGCGGCCAGCCGTGCCCTGGTCCTACCTCGTTCAGCCATCACCCTCGGCCTGGGCGCCCTGATGTTCATCGTGATCTGGGCTGAGGCTTACGGCTTGGGCCATGGTGGCAACTTCACATTTGCCATGTGGGAGTTGCGTCCCTGGCTGTACATGACCCTGGTCTACTTCATCACGGCAATCACGATTAAGACCCAGCCCCCCCGGGAGGTCTTGCTTTGGACATTCGTGATCATGACAGGCGGAATCAAGAGCATTCAGGGGATCGTCAACGCTATCCAAACCCATAACATGGTCCCCCGGCCCGAGGCAATCCTGGCCCACGAGGAGGCCTTTTTCTTTGGCATCTACATGGTCCTGGTAGCCGCTCTATGGCTCTGGAAGCGAAAGGGAAAGCTCCGCTTTTGGGCCACACTCTTTCTGCCGACGGTCTTCATCTCCAACCTGGTCAATGACCGCCGCTCAGCCTGGTTCATCCTGGCTGGAGGCTTAGCCATGCTCATGCTTCTGAGTTGGATTCGACTCCCCGAGCGACGCCGCCTGATCACCCGGATCGTCACCGTCTTCGCGCTCGTCTTCACCCTTTACACGGTCGCCTTTTGGAATAGCTCCTCGACCTGGGGCCAGCCCGCTCGGGCGGTGCGCTCTCAAATCGCGCCGGATGCGCGCGACGCGTTGTCCAACCAATACCGCGTTCTGGAGGATGACAACCTCTGGATCAACATCAGAAATTCATTCCCGCTGGGGAAGGGAATGGGGATACCGATCGACTATGTGGTGCCGATCGTCGACCTCAGCGCCATCACCGCGCTGATCAAATATGTTCCCCACGACAACGTGCTCTATATCTGGATGCGGATGGGCGTGGAGGGAATGGTTGCATTTTGGTTCCTGATCGGGATGGCCCTGATCACCGCCTGCCGCGTTGTCCGTAAGGTCGATCGCCAAGCGGCCATGATCGCCGTTCTGATCGCCGCGTCGATCATTGGTTATCTGGTGGAAGGCAAGGTGGACTACGGGTTCTTCTGGTTCCGAATGGCGATATTCATCGGGGTCTGCCTGGGTTTACTTGAGGGGATCGTCGCCCAGGCCAATACTGTCCCATTATCAAGCCTCGAAGCGGAGGCGGGATGAGCGGCCTTCCGGAAATGCCTCCTGCGGGTGGCGACGGGGTGGGCCATCGGTACATTCCCACTCCTTCCCACCGGGATTTCGGAGTCCGCTGTCTCAACTACCTGACCAATCGGGTCGTCGCCTGGATCCCCTCCCACAACGTCCGCCAGTTCTGGTTGCGCCATATTCTCGGCGTCGAACTGGGACGCAACAGCGGGATCCACCTTGGATGCTTCATCTGGTTTTTCGGGCCGGGTCAGATGCGTCGCACGGGACTGCGGATTGGCGAGGGTTCGATCATCAACCGGGGCTGCTCGCTGGATGCTCGGGAGTCGCTAACCATCGGCAACCATGTCAGCGTCTCCCCCGAGGTGATGATTCTGACCACGGGGCACATGTACGACGATCCGAACTTCGAGATGGAGAGTAAGCCGGTCGTGATTGAGGATCACGTCTGGATCGGAACCCGAGCCATGATTCTGCCCGGTGTTCACCTGGGTCGCGGAGCTGTGGTCGCCGCGGGTGCGGTGGTCACCAAGAATGTGGCTCCACTCACCGTCGTCGCCGGCATCCCCGCACGACCCATCTCGATGCGTTACCTTGACCCGGAATACCGGCTGGCGCAGACCCGAAACCTCTTCGACTAGTCACCGGGGCGGGGACAACGCAACGTGACCCCAGTGCAAGCCCTGGGTTTCTAACCCGCTCCGAGGAGGTGGGGACTATCTACTCGACATCAACGAGTCCGGGAAACGCCTCGATAGGGCCGCCTCCATGGTGAGGCCGCGGCGCCCTTCCTCAGCTCTGTCAGATCTGCACAGCGTCGTCGGTAGGAGGATGGGAGGCTCAGTCAGTCCTTGTAGGCGTTGCCTCGGGCATTCACGGCGAGGACATCGATTCGTCGCTCGGCACCGTCCAGCCGAAAGCGGATGCGCCAGTCGCCCACCCGAAGGCGCCAGAGATCGATCGTCCCCTTGAGGCGCCGCACATCACCGGCGGGGAGGAGAGCAATCGCCCGCTCGATGCGCTGGCGGTCTGGACGGCTCAGCCTGAGCAGTTGCTTGTTCGCATCGCGGTCGAGAACGATCCGCCACCGGGGCGGCTCAGCCAGCGGCCCGCAGCCCTCGCTTGGCTTCCTCCCACTCGATGCCCTCCCCGGTCTCGATTCGCGCCAGTGCCTCGGCATCCTGGGCCCGCTCCTCGTCGGTGTAGGGTTCGTCGTCCCAGAGGATGCCCAGCAAGGTGACCACCTCGGGATCGTCGAGCACGCGACGCAGAACCACGCCCACCGAATCCACCCGGGCGTCCGGGACCTCGTCCAACAGCTTGTGCAGCTCAGCCCTGGTCACGAAACGATCCTACTCCCGGCCGGGGCCCGTGGCCACCCTCGTTGTCAACGAATCGGCCTCGTAGGACGAAGCCAACTCAGCAGCTACCGAGGTCAAAGAACAGATGAGGGTCGACGGTTCCAGTCAGACAACCTTGACGCCAACCACAATCACGAGCCCGGTCGCGAGCTTGCAGCTGAGCGGTCGAACTTGGCGAGCGCCTTCTTCACCTCGTTCCTGACCCAAGTCTTTGGATGATTCGCGAACTGCTCGATGGCTGACCGCGACCGAGGGTCGCC
>DASZFH010000115.1:0-9147 GCA_035939985.1 Candidatus Dormiibacterota bacterium | reverse complement strand
GATTGGGCTGCCGCCGCCATCCTCTGGTCATAGGTAACGACGGCCAGCAGGTCCCGGCCGAGCAGCGATGCGGCAGCGAGGTGTATCGCATCCAGGGTGCGAAGCTCGACCGGGCCCAGGCTGGCGGACAAGTCCAAGAGGGCCGGACTTATCCTCACCAACTCACCTAGGCCAAGCATCCTCCGGGCCGTCTCGACGGCGCCCGCGCCGTGGATTCGAACAGCTCGCAGCACTTCTGCTCGGGACAGCACTGACGTGGTCCAAGCTCGGCTGTGAAGCCACTTTCGTAGGGCTGCGGATTCGGTCTCATTAACGACGATCTTGACGAACGCGGAGCTATCAAGATAGACGCGCTTCAACGCTCGTTGGCGCGGAGTTGGGCGAGTATCGTCGACGGTGTGGCGACCCCAGGCACCGCTTCAACCGGAGGGACCGCGAGGAGCTCAGTGGGGTAGGCGTTCTCGGGTGCTTCCAGCTCGCCGAGGATTCGCAAATGCTCCCATCTATCGAGGGTGAGAGGCACTATCCTGGCCACCGGCTGACCGTGCTCGGTCAGTTCGAGGATCTCCCCATCTTTGATTCGGCGAACAACTTCTGCGGTGTTGTTTCGCAGTTTCCGCAACGGAACTCTTTCCATGGCTACAAACGTAGCACAAGGGGCTACGACCCAGGACACCACCGGGTACCTGATCAGATCGGCGCCGTGGGGGGTGGGCGAGGTCTTCTCAGATGCGCACGGATCCGTGCGAACATATGATCGCTATGGCTGACCAACCGGATCTGGGCTTAAACCGGGCGGCTCCCGCCACACTGGTGGTCGATCTCAACTGCGCATTCGCCTCGATCGAACAGCAGCATGACCCGAGTCTGCGGGGGCGCCCCCTCGCGATCGCCGCATATGTTACGGACGCCGCCACCATCGTCTCGTCGTCGCGAGAAGCTCGTGACCTTGGGATCAAGACCGGGATGCGGGTCTTCGAGGCAAAAGCGATCTTCCCTCGGGTGCTGGTCCTTGCACCCAATCCGCCCCGTTACCGCGCGGTCTCGGACCAGTTGATCGAGATCCTCCTTCGCCACAGCCCTGATGTACTGCGGATGTCGATAGACGAGGCCTCGATGAGCTTGGCGGGGACCCCAGACCTTGTCCGCCTCGGTCCCGAGGGTGTCGGCCGAGCCGTCAAGGCTGCGCTCCTGGAGGAGGTCGGTGCCTGTGTCACCTGTTCGGTGGGCATATCCACCTCGATCTGGATGGCCAAGCAGGCCTCCAACCTCAACAAGCGCGACGGATTGGAGCGCATCGACCACACCAACCTGGTCTCTGTGATGGGACGCTTAGCCCTGACCGACCTCTCCGGAATTGCGCAGGCCACTGCGCGTCGCCTGCTTCTGGCGGGAATCCACACCCCGCTCGAACTCCTCACATCGACCCCCGCCCATCTCCGCCTCGCGGGCATGCGCAAGGAGGTTGCCGAAGGATGGCTGAGAAGGCTGCGGGGATTTGAGGTAGCAACCTTCGAGAGCGTGGTCCGCAAGAGCTTCAGTCATTCCCACGTCATGGCGAGGGCCACAAATGCCCAACGTGACTTGGAGGAGTTGCTTATGCGCCTGTCGGAAATGGTCGGGCGCCGCCTCCGGGCGGCGGGTCGCCGCGGTCAGGTGGTATCGGTCAGCGTCGTCTATCGACCTGACGTGGCTCGGTTCTCGCGGCAGAGGAAGTTGCCGGTCCCGATCGCCACCGGTGCGGAGATTTACGCTGCTGCCCTTTCGCTGTTGGCGGATCGTGATCCAAGGCGGCTGGTGGGGACCCTTGGGGTTGGCATTTCGGGCCTTGACGAGGAATCCGAACAGATGAGTCTGACGCCCCCGGGCGTCCGTCCCCGCGAGGAGCGGCTCGAGATGGCCATGGACGCCATCCGAGATCGCTTTGGAGAAGATGCCGTCCAGCGAGCTCGCCTGCTCGGCCGGGCCCGGGTGGTCAGAGATCGGATCGCCTTTGGAAACACCGGCCACCCTGACGACGGTCTCTAAGTACTTCCTCCAGGAAGGAGGTGGCTGTATTTGCCGGAAGGAGTCCTAGGAATCAGACCATGGGTTGAAGATCTCGACCTCCAGGCCGGCGAAGTCTCGGCTGTTGCGGGTGGCGAGAATCATGCCGTGGACGGTTGCCGTGGCAGCGAAGAATCCGTCCATCGCGGTTAGGCCCCGGCCGATCCGATGGCTGGTCGCCATAATCTTTCCCCAGTTATCCGCAATGGATCGGTCGACATCGAGGATCCGCTCCTCGAAGCGGTTGGTGAGATCCTCCGCAATCCAGTCGGCGAGCCGATCTCGTCGCCGTCCTTCAGATAGCAGTTCGACGCCACGTCTGAGTTCGGCGATGGTGATTACACTCAAAAATACGGCGTCCTCGTCGACCCCATTCAGCCAACTGACCACTTTGGGTTCCGGGTCGGGCTTGGTCCACTCAGACACGACATTCGTGTCAAGCAGGAACCTCAAAGCTCAAGGTGGCGAGGCAGGTCGGCTCGCCTTTCGAGGTCCAGGGCCGATCCACTGAGAGGGGAATTCGCAAAGAACTCGGAAAGGGTGCCCTGACGTTTTGTCTTTCGTGTCCACTCTGCGGCTGAAACGATGACGGCAGTCTGGCGCCCTTTCCTGGTTATGAGCTGCGGGCCGTCCGCAATCGCTCTATCGATGACTTCGCTGAAATGAGCCTTGGCCTCGGCCACTGCCCAACTTTCCTTCGCGGTGGTCGCCGTCTTGGTCACCCTGGTCATGATGGTCATCATAGCCGAGAAAGGTCGGTTTCAGCCCGCCGCTCATCGCCAGCAGAACGTAGATCTGATCGCCGTCCCGGATGGCCTGCCAGAGGTCATCCCGAACGTCATCCTCATTCAGAAAGAGGTGGAGATGGTCTCGGATCCGCCCCTGGCCTGTCATGAGGTGGTGTTCAAGCATTGGATAGCGCAGGATGGCATGGCTCAGGACGTCCATGACCGTGAGACCTTCTGCCTGGATGACTGCCTCTCCGGCGCAGAACTCCCGCAGCATCCTCGGGATGCGAATTGCTGCCTCGGCCACCGCGACTCCTCAGCGAGTCAGAGTGGCGAGCGACTCAATCCGTGGAAAACTGCCGGGCAGGCGCTCCCAACGCTCTCCGTCATCGATCGAGGCATAGACCTCTCCGCCCGTGGTCCCGAAGTAGATCCCGGTCTCAGCGGCCCCATCCGTGATCATCGAGTTGCGAAGCACCCCGCTGTAGCTTGGGCTTGCCAGCCCGACCTCGGTAGGCGCCCAGCTTGCGCCCCCGTTTCGGGTTCTATAGACGGCCATCCGACCCTCTGGAAAGGCCCGGAATTGCGACGATTCTTGAGGGATCACGAATACCGTCCCTGGCTTGTGCGGGTTGAGAACCATGGGGAAGCCGAATTCGCTGGGGAGGCCATTCTCGATCCGGTCCCAGGAGTCGCCGGCGTCGTTGGAACGGTAGACCCCGATGTGATTCTGCTGATAGAGAAGATTGGGGTCGCGAGGATCCTGGACGAACTTGTGGACACAGCGAAAGATCTCGGTGTGTTGACGTTGCTCATCTTCGAACACCGCACTCACCCCTTGGTTCTTGATCGCCCAGCTCTGGCCCCCGTCATCACTTCGGAAGATGCCAACAGCAGAAATCCCAACGAAGATTCGCTTGGGGTCAGAAGCGTCCGGAACGATGGTGTGAAGGCATAGGCCACCCGCACCGGGGGCCCATGACTCCCGTGTCGGGTGGGCATCAAGGCCTTCATTCAACTGCCAAGAATCGCCCCCGTCATCGCTTCGAAACAGAGCCCCCGGGGACACTCCCGCCCAGAGCACACCCGGCGCGTGGCCAGCCACGACACTCCAGATTTGCTTCAGTTCTCGAGCATCGCCCTTGGCGAATGCGGGACCAGCCTCGACGGGCTCCCAACTATCGCCACCGTCGCGGCTTCGTTGGAGGTGAGGGCCAAAGAACGCATTGGAGAGGGAGGCGTAGAGGACCTGGTCGCGGGGGTCGACATAGAGGGCGTAGATCTGCCAACCCTTGTGGGCCGGCTCCTCACTGGCGAGCCGCCACTGCCTTCGTGATTCATCCGAGTCGAACATGAAAAGGCCCTTCTCCGTTCCCACCAGAAGGCGAGTCACCATTTCCCAAAAGCCTATTACAACCAGCAGGTCCTCGGGGTCTGGAAAGTTGGACGCTCGGGTGTGCCGTGTGCCCCGCGGTCACGGGCGAATGCCTCTCGGTTGACGCCGGAATGTGGGTAGTCTCACCCTCACGACCGCCGAATGATGTTCGGGTTGGAACATGTCAAGACAGGAACCGTGGGAAATGCATGGGGTGCTGGGTTGATCAAAGCCAAACCGATCGCCCCCGACTTCCAGGCCCTGTTTGAATCATCCCCGGGTCTGTATCTGGTTCTCGACCCAGATCTGACCATCATCGCGGTCAGCAACTCATACCTGGCCGCAACCATGACCTCGAGGCCCGATATTCTGGGCCGCAAACTCTTTGACGTTTTCCCCGACAACCCCGATGATCCTGGTGCCACCGGGACTGCCAATCTGCGGGCATCATTGGAGCGTGTCCGTACCCGCCTGGTGGCCGACACGATGGCCATCCAGAAATACGACATCCGTCGCCCGGTCACCGCCGGGGGCGGGTTCGAAGTCCGCCATTGGAGCCCGGTCAATACGCCGGTGCTGGGGGAGGATGGGAAGCTCAGGTACATCATCCATCGGGTTGAGGATGTCACGGATTTTGTTCGCCTTGAGCAGCGCGGAGGTGAGCTCGAGATTGAGCTCTATCAGCGAGCCCAGGAGCTGCAGCGTTTGAACCGGGAATTGATCGCGGTCAACTCGGGGCGAAGCGAATTCCTATCTCGCGTCAGTCACGAACTCCGGACACCGATGACTGTGATCCTGGGCTATTCCGAGCTTCTTTCCCTCGACGCCGGCCTTGACGAAGCCCTTCAACCTTGGGTGGCGCAGGTCACGAAGGCTGGGAATCACCTCCTGTCTTTGATCGACGACATCCTCGACATATCAAGAATCGAAGCCGGCAGCCTGAAGATGTCCCTGGAGCCGGTGTCGATCGGGGCAGTCATTCGGGATGCGGCCGATCTGGTCCGTCCGCTGGGCATTGACAACGAGGTGACTCTCGAGGTGCTTGCGACCACCCCCTCAGAGGCGAGGCACGTTGTTGCTGACCAGCAACGTCTCAAGCAGGTGATCTTGAATCTGCTCTCCAATGCGATTAAGTACAACCGGCGCCGTGGCCGGGTCTCGGTGATGGTCATCGAAGCCGCAAAGGGGCGGCTGAGGGTGATCGTCTCCGATACCGGAGCTGGTCTGACCGAGGCCCAAATGGATCGCTTATTCGTTCCCTTCGAACGGCTGAATGCGGCCAGTGCTGGAATCCAGGGGACGGGCCTTGGGTTGGCGCTGTCCCGACAACTGACCGAGGCCATGGGGGGCTCGATGGGCGTCAGCAGTGAGGTCGGAGTCGGAACCTCGTTCTGGATCGAACTGGAAGAGACGGTCCCGGTCGGGCTGGCTGCTCCCGAGTTGGAATCGGAGGCATTGGTCCCACCCCGGACATACCCGGAAGAGGTGCTAATTCTCTACGCGGAGGACACCGTCGCGAACGTCAAATTGATCGAGACAATGCTTCTAAGACGACCGAGTGTGAGGATCGTGGCAGCCATGCAGGGGGGGATTGCTCTCGACCTCGCCTGCATCCACCACCCCGACCTGGTGCTCCTCGACCTTCACCTACCTGATATGGATGGCATCGAGGTTCTAAGCCGTTTGCACGCCGACCCAGCCACCTCTGCGATCCCGGTTGTGATCTTGAGCGCAGATTCGACCTCGTCTCAGCGAGACCTCCTCATGGCCGCCGGCGCGCATGCGTATTTGAACAAGCCGGTCGGATTGCGATCCCTGCTTGAGGCCATCGACGAGGCGACTCAACCGGTAGGCTAGTGCCATGACTGACGATTTCGGAGAGACCGGTATAACCCAGCCCGGGGACGCGGGTTTGGCGTACATCGAATTGGTAGACGGGACCGGGGCGGAGGCGGTCGCGGGCCAGAAGGTCACGGTTCACTACACGGGCTGGCTAACCAACGGAACCAAGTTCGACAGCTCGCGTGATCGGGGCAACCCCTTCTCGTTCCGGCTCGGTGGCGGAGAGGTGATCCGCGGTTGGGATCAAGGGGTTGCCGGCATGAAGGTCGGAGGCCGTCGCAAACTGCTCATCCCGCCCGATCTCGGGTACGGTGCGCGCGGTGCTGGCGGAGCTATCCCGCCGGGCGCCGACCTGATCTTTACGGTCGAATTGCTCGGCGTTGGTTAGCCAACCCAGTCTCTAACCTCGATGCGACGCGGAATCACTCTGGTGGCGATTGCCTTTGTGCTGCCCGCTTGCGATCTGCCCTTCGGGCTGAGCTTGGCGCGCACGCCTGACCTGCTCAACGGCGCAGCGACTCAACTCGCCACCGCCTCCACCTTTGAGGTGACCGGTGCATACACTGTCGCGGGCAGTCCTTGGTTGATCGATGTCCAGGTGGTCCGCCCAAATACCGAGCACGTCAAGGTCAATGAGAAGGGGATCGATCTCGAAGGGATACAGATCGGCGCCAGGGCATACTTTCGAGGCCAGGCCTTCCTGGCTCAACAACTGGGCAGCGCCCCAAATGTGACGAATCTCGTCAAGGCAGTCGGAGATCGCTGGTGGACTAGCGGGAGTTCAACACCGCCTGATTTCAGCGCCTTCACGGATCCAACCAGGATCAAGGCGGATTTCCTCAACACGCTCCTGGTCACTCGCAAGGACCACCTCCTGGTCGAAGGCACGGACACCGCGGAGCTGTCGGACCCCCAACAGGATCTGTACGTGCAGGAGGTTTCTCCCCACCGACTCGTTCGCCTCCACCTCAAAACGGGCTCCACGGTGGCCGGTATTTCCAACGGCAACATCGACTTCACCAACTACGGCAAGGATTTCGGGATCGTCCCTCCGCCTGAGGTGATCGACTTCAACAACCTGTCAACCCTGCCTCCCAACTACACCGTCCTCTCCGTCGACACCTCCGGTTGCGGAATCTCAACTTGCGTCGTCGCGGCCAAGGTTCAGAATTTGGGCGGTACCACCGGCGCGATGGCTCCGTCCACGGTGTCATTCGCGGTGGTCGACACCGGCTCCGGCAAGGCCATCGGCAATTGCGTTGCCACCGTCAGTCCGGACCTCGCCTACAACGCGACTGGAGTCGTATCCTGCGTTGTGCCCGGGGTGAGCGCGGCGAGCTTCGTGTCCGCCCAGGTCACCGCAACCCCAACCAACCCCGCCTACTTGTAGCAGTAATTCCTAGGAGCTGGGGGCTGAAGCTGTCGGGGTGATCACCACGCCTCGGTCGCCGTAGGGGATCCGGTTTCCCTTTAGGATCCCGCCCAGGGTCCCCAGGGCCTTGGTGATCTTGGTCATAAACCCGTATTTCGCCACGACCCTCTCACGGATCTTGTCGAGGTCAGAGCCGGAGACGATCTTGGCGGTGGCTTCGACTGGCACACTCCCCGCCTTGATTCGGCCGCGAGCATCGCAGGGTTGCACCGTGACCCGGCTGGTGTGGGCCAGGCGCTTGGCCTTGCCGGATGCCGAGCTTGTCCAGAACCCAAAGGTCCCATCATCCAGATCCACCACCCAAACCGGGGTGCCCACCGGGGTGGTATCTCGGCGAAAGGTCGTCAATAGCAGATAGGTCTCGTCGCTCAGCGGCACGTCCCAAGGTTAACCGATCTTCGAACCCGACGCCCGGTTGCGGCTCCCCGGGCCGGGACTCTAGGGCGAGGGCGTGGTCTGAAGGCCAACCACGATATTTGAAAAGACGTTCGCGATCGCGCCACCGGAGGTGCTCAGCAAGACGATCACCAACAGGATGGGCAGCAATATAACGGCCACCCCAGCCACCACCACCCCGAGGATCGCCCCGCTGCTCGCCGTCGATCCTGTTCCTGCGGGTGTTGGCAGCCCAGGCTTGCCCTTGAGAACGACGGTGCCGGCCAACATGTCGTGGAGGGCCTGCTTTTGGGCAGTGAATATCACCATCAGGTAGCCGATGGCAAATGGGATGAGTCTGGTTAGGATCTGGGCGAAATAGCGGCCGGTGGCTCGGCCAAATGAGGGCTTCTGTCCTTGGCGATCCGTTACATAAATCCCCATCCAACGCTTGCCCAAAGTAGCCTGGGTCCGGGAACTCTCTTGAATTGAGAAGTAGAACCAAACCGCGACGAAGGCGCCCAGCCAGCCGAGGATGGCGATCCCGATCACTCCCGCACCCAACGTGCCGTAGAGGCCTGCCACGATTAAGGCGAAAGTCGCGTAGTAGAGAATGGCCGCGGCCAGAATGACCAACCCGTCCAGCAGGTAAGCGCCGACCCGAACCCAAAACCCCGCGTATGGCCAGGCCGGTTGCAGGGGCATGGTCTGCCCGGTCACGGGCACCCACTGCTGTCCGTTCCACCACCATCGCCCATCATCTGAATACATGCCTGTCGGTCCAGTGGGTCCGAACGGGGTATTCACGGGCTGACCCTAACATGATCTACCCAACTAGGCCGAGCTGGCCCGACTCGGCGTCCGGACCGCCCCCGGTTGGATTTCACTCCATACCTCAAGATGGTGCCGGCGGGGAGGGTCGAACTCCCGACCATCGGCTTAAAAGGCCGCTGCTCTGCCACTGAGCTACACCGGCATGGTGATCCATTGTGAACTTGAATCCAGCCCCAGCAACCCCTCCCGCGTCCATGCCGAGCAGGCTTGACAGCCAATCCATCTAGGTCTTCACTCGTCATAGTCCCTCGGGTCTTCGGTCCCGGGAAGGTCATCGAGACCGATTCGCTGCCTTGCGCTGCATGGTCGGCACCATGTGGCTGAACCTGTTCGTCGTCTAGGTTATCTGGGAGTGCCCCAGAAGTTCCATGGCGGGTGGTGAAGACGAGCCCACTTCCTGCTAGGGGAGCCTCCCGTCCGCCCGTTCTTGGATCCTGGTGCGTTCGCGCACCCCAAGCGCTTCGACGGCTCTAGTGTCCTGGGCCGCAAGTTAGTGCGATAATGATGGGGTCGCA
>DASZFH010000114.1:0-2812 GCA_035939985.1 Candidatus Dormiibacterota bacterium | reverse complement strand
CTCGGTGCCTCCCAGCAGGCTTTCAACGCAACCTACACGACGGCAGTCCAGAGATTCCCCCGATCGAGCGGCAGCGGGAGCCTTGAGGGCACCCGCGGGGGCAAGGACCTGGTCCTCAACTCCGCGCCGTCACCGACCCCCACCGCTACCTCGACCCCTTCCACGGGGAGCTTGGTCGAGGCCATCAGTGCAGGTGGATTGGCGGTCAATCAGTATCGGGCGGACCCCGGCTTCACCCAGGGAATCCCTTGGACCGGCTCCCCAGTTTCGGTCGACACCAGCGGCGTTGCCGACCCAACCCCGGGGGCGGTCTACCAATCCGGCCGCTGGGGCAGCAACTTCACCTACACGATCGGCGGTCTGACTGCTGGTGGGTCCTACCGGCTTGAGCTGCAGTGGGCGGAGACGTACTGGCCGCAGGCGGGGCAGCGCGTCTTCAACGTGGCCGTGGGCGGCACCCAGGTTCTGAGCAATTTCGACGTCCTCGCTAATGCAGGCGGTTTCGGAAAGGCAATCGCAAGGAGCTTTGCTCTTTCGGCTGATTCCAACGGCCAAATCGTCCTCTCCCTCAGCCGGGGGTCGGCCGACAACCCGTTCCTCAATGGGCTCGAACTCTGGCAGACAGCCCCCGGAGTAGCCCTGACCGGGAATCAGGATATCTTCGGCCGAGCCTGGAACTCTGCCCAGATGGCCGCGGCCGAGGCCAGCGGCTCGACCTGGTCGGGAGGCAACTGGAACGGGTCCACCTGGTCCGGCTCCACTTGGTCCGGCTCCACCTGGTCCGGTTCCACCTGGTCCGGTTCCACCTGGTCGGGTTCCACTTGGTCGGGTTCCACTTGGTCGGGTTCCACCTGGAGTGGCGGCACCTGGAGTGGCGGCACCTGGTCCGGCGACCTCTGGGCGACCGCTTCCTGGAGCTAGTGCACTATGCGCTGGCGCGCTCGCCATTCACTATACTGAATTAATGTTCGAGCGCCCGCTTGCCTCTTGGGAAGATGTTCTCAAGGCGTCGGTTCGGATTCAGGAACTGTTTCCCGATGCAATCCTGGTCGGGGGTAGTGCCGCGGCCCTCCATGCCGGACACCGGGTTTCCCTCGATGACGACCATGTGATCGAAGATCTGGCTCACCGGTTCGATGAGGTGCTGGATGGACTGGAGGCGAGCCAGGGGTGGGTGACCGCACGTGTGCGGCGGCCGGTGTTGATCCTGGGCAGTCTGGATGGAGTCGAAACGGGAATCAGGCAGCTCATCCGTCTTCAACCCCTGGAGCTGGAGGAGATCTCAGTCCCCGGTGGGATGCTCCGGATCCCCACCCTTGGTGAGGCGGCTCGGATCAAGGGTTGGCTGGTCCTGCAGCGCAATGCGACCCGTGACTACCTGGATTTCGCGGCGCTGGCCGATCGGCTGGGAGCAGCCATTCCTGAGGTGGTGATCGGCATGGACGATTATTACGCCGACCAGATGGGCCCGGGCGGTCGTCGGGTGGCGACCCAGCTGGCAAAGCAGCTTGCGGAGCCAGCTCCCTATGACCTCTCCGAGCTTGATCTTCGTCACTACCGAGGGCTCCTTCCGCGATGGCAGGATTGGGGGGAAGTTGTCACAGTCTGCCGTCAGGTGGCGGTGGCGGTGCTGGCGATTGTGGGGGCCCTGGGCGCATGATCCATCGCCACCTCGATTACGATCCCGCCTTGCCTGTTGAGGGCATTGGGACGGCTGCTGTGGACGACATTCTGGATCGGGGTGACCTGGAAGACTGGGCCCCCCTGGCCGCCTCGATCGCCAAAGATCCTTGGGGGCCAATCGTCCAGACCATCCTTCACCTTTGTGAGGCACATCCGATGTACGGCACCAGCGCTCTTTGGCGCGCCTACATCGCGACCCGGCGTGCAGCCGCCGCGGGTGGGGCCGAATCGGCTTGGCCCCGGCGGGCTGCTAGAGCCACCATGACTGAGGTTCGCTCCCGTCGAGGCTTGTCCCAGGCCAAGCTTGGTCAGGCTCTGGGCATGAATCAATCGGAGGTCTCGCGCCTCGAGCGGCGGTCAGATGTGCGCCTCTCCACCCTGACCGCTTTCGTCGCCGCCACTGGCGGACAGCTGCGTTTGACCGTCGTCTGGCCGGACCGGGCCGATTCGGTGCAGATATCAATAGGCGAAGCCCTCAGGGACGGTCGGCCGTCAGCCTGAGACTGAAATAGCCGCCTCTGACTGGGCCGGGCCGATCTGGCGAAGCACGACGCGGGAGTACATTGCCTGGCAATCGCCCTCGCGATCGCAGTTATCTAACCAAACTCCAGGAAAGCCGTGAGGGCGTCGATTAGGTAGCCAGTCATGGCCTCGTGTCGCCCGGTCGCCATTGATATTGCAGAGGCCTGCACATAACCCCTGTCTGCTGGTCGTGGCCTGATCGCAAGAAATGGAGGCAGCAAATATCGGGTTGTTATCCAGAGCACCCAGCAACGCGACGTCCGCCCGTTGCCATCAATGAAGGGATGGATTCGGACCCACTCTCCGTGCGCAAACGCGGCGAGCCTGAGCACCGCAGCCACCTCTCGGGCAGAGCGGGCTTCGCCTGGCAGTTCGGCATCGAGTTTGTTGACTCCCTTGGCGATAGCCGCCTCGAAGGTCGCCATCTCGGCCTCGACGTTCTCCCAATCGACCGCCGGCACCTCATTGACCTGAACGTCCACTTCAAGCTCACGCGATTCACCGCGAAATGCACCGGTTGGGTATTTGGGATCGGTGGCGAGTCCGCGGTAGATGGCGCGGTTGCCATTCCCGCACCATGTCCATCGACGGGGCGGCACGGGCCGGT
>DASZFH010000113.1:0-3826 GCA_035939985.1 Candidatus Dormiibacterota bacterium | reverse complement strand
GTGGACCGTTACGGCCGCCATGGACCTGAAATGATCACTACGCAGAATCAGTTCGTTTCCAACTGGTCCCTTGTTGGCAGCTTGGGAAAATCTGCGTGAGGCTCGGCCTGGTACCAGAATGCGACGGAAGAGATGTCGTCGGTGAGAAGCAAATACCTGCCTCCGCTCCTCCAACCCAGCGCCTGGATGGTCACGCGCAAATCAGACGCAAAGCGAATCGGGTCGGGGATGTGCCAACGGTAGAGTCCAAACCTCTGCTGCGACTGATAGAGGCCATCGGGCTTCAGAACCTGAACTAAACCGGAATAAGGGCTGGTGAACTCTTCGTACTGATGTCGCTCAGGATTCTCAAAATCATAGGATCCGTTGAAGTAATCTTCCGTGCCGGTGCCGTTGATGGTGGGAAGATCCTGGTCGCCGTCCATGTAGAACTTGATTTCCCCTTCTCCCCACCAGCCATTGTTGTGCACACCCCAGGCCAGGTAGGTTCCGACGTATTGCCCTTTGCCTTTGATACCGTCCACGATCGTGTAGACCTGCTTGTAAGGGAGAGGATTCACTCTGCGATACTGAGCGTGGAAATAAGCTGCGTCCGCCGGCACGGGCGATAAGGCGTAGTCGACCTGGTAGAAGAGCGTCATCGCTTTTTCATCGAGGTTTTCCAGGGTGATTCTCGCCTTATGGCGAAACGGCATCGGCCAGTAGGAGTTGAAGGCGCTGCCCGGATTGACACATATTGCCAGGGAAGAGATCCGCGCGTACTTGCCCCAGCCCATGGCAAAGAAATCGCCGAGTGGCACCTCCACGGAGGGCGTTTTCTCGTCATCCCAATACATGCGCAGAATGGAGAATCGCCAGTTGCCCGTGGGCGTCATCCAGATATGCTGAATCGCTCCAGGGCCGCCGATCTCAGCCACGGTGTAAGTCACCCCGGAGGCAATATCGACCGACGGGCTGATCTTCCAGCCCTTGCCCAGTTCCCGTGCGGCCTTTGCCCCAGTCCCTTCCGTTGCGGCGCCGCCTTTGCCCTTCTCGCCCGTCGGGTTCTCTGGACTGATCGACAAGGTCCTGGCATTGGAAAGGCGGTAGAGACTACTCAGATGATTATCGAGGCCGTCGTAAGACGTCTGTTGAGCGATTGCAGCAAAGGGGATGCCCAGGAACAGCGTGGCAAAAAAACAGGACTTCTTCCTCATCGCTAGCTCCTCATTGGCCGGCACGGTGTGTGTGTCCGTGTGCCGCGGCCGCTGTACTTAGTGGGTCTGGCTCAGGGCCGCGTTGCGCTCGACGATTCTTGCACGATCTCCGGAAAAGCGGTGATGCGCAGCTTGGCCGCTCCATAGGGCACGAGCGTGACCGTTTCTTCAGGAGACGAACTCTTCACGGGACTCTTCGGGAGCGGTCCGGCAGAGCCATCGACCGCCTGCCACTCCGGAACCAGACGCGCTCTGACGCTGAGCTCGACGGGAGCCGCACTCTCGGAAAAAGGATATGGACCGATGGGGGCCTCAACCACCCGGATGGACGTCGCCAGATGGGCGGCATCCACTACCAAGCCGTAGTTCCATGGGGTCGTGGGTCGCACTTCCCAGTCGGGCGCCAGTGCGTCTTCGTCCAGCTTGGTCCAGCTCTCGCCCATCTTCAACGAGAAGACCAGGGGGCCTCGCTCGACGGCAATCGAATTGTTTTCCCAGCGCGAGAGACGAGGCGGCATGGGAAACTTCGCCTCCACTCGATCGCCTTTCGTCCATTCCCGGCTGATGACCAGATAGGCTCCGCTCCGCACATCGGCGACGGGGGATCCATTGACCGCGACGGTTGCCCCACCGGCCCAGGCGGGAATCCTGAGCTTGAGTGGGAACTTCGCAGGGGTCGCTGGGTTCACGGTCAGTTGCACAGTTTCACGGAAGGGATACTCGGTATCCTCGGCGATGCGAACTTTGACG
Organism: Candidatus Dormiibacterota bacterium; assembly: GCA_035939985.1. Classification (GTDB taxonomy): domain Bacteria; phylum Chloroflexota; class Dormibacteria; order Dormibacterales; family Dormibacteraceae; genus DASZFH01. The sequence goes on along the minus strand of DASZFH010000113.1, from coordinate 1,880 downwards.
TTGTGGCCCACGACGGCATCGACCTTGCTGGGCGCATAGGCGACCGCCGCCAATCCGCCATCTGCGGTGCCCATCCACAGGCTTGACGCCAGTTTCGGCCAACCCTGGTGCATGTTCGCGGTGCAACAACCGAATTCGGGTGTGAGACCGTACAAATTCGCATCCACACCGTTGGTCGACCATTGACGCGGCCGGCGGGTGCAGGCGATCTGGTTGGGCTGCTGGTCGTACTGGTGGGACCACATGTCATCGCGGAAGGTGCCCGGCAAGGCATTAAAGGCGACTTTTTCCAAACGGTCCCCAAAACGAGGATCTCCCAAGTCAGCCGCGATGAGTTCGTAGGAGAACATGGACTCGACTACCGCGCATAACTCAATGCCCTGTGAGGGATCGGTTCCGGCAATGTGCTCGTCAGCGCTGAACATGCCGTTGGGAATGCCATGGTATTCATCCAGCGCTTTGATCTGCCGATAGACTGCATTTCGATCTTCCGCCGAACCTGAAACCATGGACCATACAGGGGACATCTTCAGAGCCATGGCATTGTTGACACCGTGAGTTTGCATGGCTCGGTCGGGTAACCCCGCGCCGCGCCCATCCAGAATCGACCGGTTCGTCTTTTGGGTGTACTCGAAGTGGTCGAATTGCTGCTTCCAGTCATAGCCCTGATCGTGCAGAGCTCTCGCCAGGCTCAACAGGGACGGATCCCCGGTTCGGTTGTAGAGCCAAACGAGACTGACGAGTTCATCCTGCCAACGATATTTGCCCCAATCCTGCAAAGGCCTTTTCGGCAGCTCGCGGGATTGAAAGGCAAAATAGCGCTGCATCAAAGGAATCACCCGCGGATCACCCATAGCCTCCTGGTACTGGGTCAGAGCTTTCAGCATGATCATCCGCGGCCACCAGTCCTGATTTGTGAGTGGCCCGATGGAGCCGTCGGGGCGCTGGTGAGTCAGGGTCCAATCAACCCACTTCTGTACTTTTGCTTTCAGCTTGGCATCGTCCAGGAGATAGGCCAGCGGCACGAGACCGTCCAGAAAATAGGGTCCACGCTCCCACGCTTCGCCGGTTCCACCCAACCATGCACTGTTCGAGCCGACATCGGACCACAGCTCGTCGAGGTGGCCGCTGAGTCCGTCCGCCTGGATCCGGAGTTGCCTCTCAAGCCAGCCTTTGGGCCGAATCGAGGTGAGTGGCAACAGATACATGGAGGCCGGGTGCAGAGGCGGGCGGTTTTCATAGGCCTGGTGCGTACCGTTCTCTTGGTCGGCTGCCCGCGGCACAGAGCTGATGCGGTCCGCCCCCAGACAACCGCCCGTTGGGCACAGAAGGACAAATACGAACAGACCGCAAAATAGGAAGCTTGATTTCATTGCGTGCTTATTCCCTTCAGGCCCCAGAGATGCCCACGATGCGGACAAGATATTGTTGGTGATTCGTACCTTCAAACTGCCAGGCAGAGCCGGTTCCTCGCAGAACAACGTTGGCCCCATTGGCAGCCTTCACGGCGACGCTTCGGACCGATCCCGACCAAATCCCTTCCACTCGAACTCGCTGCGAATCCAAACCGTGGATTGCCAGCTCCAGGAATGCTCCGCGGTATTGCAGGTTAAGAACTCGGTAGGTTCTACCGCCCACCATGAATGGGTCCGGGAGATTGGGTGCAATGGGCAGTTCATCGGGTTGACGCGGATCGCGGAACCCGATCAGACTGCGGAGGATGTGGGCCGGGAGCACCGCGCCCCAGCCGTAACCCTCGCCACCATAGGCGCCATGGCCTCCCCAGACTTCGCAACTGACGCCGGGCCAGCCGAGCCTTTCGCCCGCAGCGAGCTGGTTGCCATCGGCGGGCGATTTGACAACCGACCGTCGATCCACGC